>JBNMHE010000001.1:0-42114 GCA_050872585.1 Rhodocyclales bacterium
ATTTTTTTCATGTAAATTATACACTCCTTATAATTATAAATAACTTTTATATTAACCAATTATTTTTAATTTAAATCATTTTAAAAATTTTTAATTTTTTAATTTTTTAATTTTTTAAACGATGGCGTTATTTTTTTGATAAAAAAATGGTCGGAGTGACAGGATTCGAACCTACGACCCCTGCGTCCCGAACGCAGTGCTCTACCGGGCTGAGCTACACTCCGACAAACTTAATTGCGGCGAGATACCGCAAAAATCGGCAATTCTAACAGGGCATTTTTGTATTGTGAAGCACTTAAAACATTTTCAATGGCATCTTTGGCTTTTTGCGCTTCTTGTTGGGCAATTTTTTGGGTGTAAGACAAAGCGTTGGTGTTGTTAATGGCATTGAATACTTTTTTAAAATCTGCCCTGCCGCCCGATTCAATTGCCGTTTTCACCGCCGCCACATCCGCTTGTGTGCCGTGATTCAAAACGTAAATCAACGGCAATGTGGGTTTGCCTTCTGCCAAATCATCGCCCAAATGTTTGCCAATTTCGGCTTCATTGCCGGAATAATCCAAAACATCGTCAATCAACTGAAACGCCGTGCCCAAATACATGCCGTAATCGCCCAAAGCATTTTGTGTTTGCAAATCCACACCTGCCAAAATGGCGGCAGTGCGTGCCGCCGCTTCAAAAAGGCGAGCAGTTTTAAAATGAATCACTTGCATATAACGCGATTCCGACACATTCGCATCGTGGCAATTCAACAATTGCAAAACCTCGCCTTCGGCAATGGTGTTGGTGGCAGAAGACATCTCTTGCATAATCGGCATAGAATCAATTTTCACCATCCATTCAAAAGCGCGGGAATACAAAAAATCCCCCACCAAAACACTTGCCGCATTGCCAAACACCGCATTGGCGCTTTTTTTGGCGCGCCGCATATCCGATTCATCCACCACATCATCGTGCAATAGCGTAGCGGTGTGAATGCATTCAATCACGGCTGCCATTGTGTATTTTTCCACACCTTGCACATTCAATGCATTGGCAATTAACAAATGCAAAATGGGGCGCAGCCGCTTGCCACCGCTTTGAATAATGTATTGCGCTATTTGCGAAATCAACGCCACTTCGCTTTTTAAAGCCTTTCTAATTTCAGAATCCAAGGCGTTTAAATCGTCTTTGAGCAATGCCAAAACGTTGTGAATGCTGGTCATTTTTTTATTCTGGGCGCATATGCGGAAACAAAATTACATCGCGAATGGAAGGCGAATCGGTTAAAAGCATCACCAAGCGGTCAATGCCGATGCCGCAACCGCCAGTTGGCGCCAAACCATATTCCAAAGCGCGAATGTAGTCGGAATCAAAATACATGGCTTCTTCATCGCCGGCATCTTTGGCTTTCACTTGTTCTTCAAAGCGCGCGGCTTGGTCTTCGGGGTCGTTTAATTCCGAAAAGCCGTTGGCAAGTTCGCGCCCAACCACAAACAATTCAAAACGTTCAGTAATGTTTTCTGTTTTATCCGATTTTCGCGCCAAGGGGCTAACTTCCACGGGATAATCCACAATAAAAGTCGGCTGCCACATTTCTTTTTCCGCACACGCTTCAAAAAGTTGCAACTGCAAAGCACCTAAGGCGCCCGGTGTAACTTCTTCACCAAAATGGCGAATTTTTTCTTTTAAAAAGGATTCATTTTTTAAATCTGAATCGTTCATTTCCGGATGCACTTTTTGAATGGCTTGCAAAATTGTTAAGCGTTCAAAAGGTTTGGACAAATCCACCATTTTGCCTTGGTATTCTATTTGCAACGTGCCGCAAACGCTTTGCGCCAGTTTTTTTAAGAGATTTTCGGTGAAATTCATCACGTCTTCATAATCGGCATAAGCGCAATAAAACTCCATCATCGTAAATTCGGGATTGTGCCGAGGCGACAAACCTTCATTCCTAAAATTGCGATTGAGTTCAAAAACCTTTTCAAAACCGCCCACCACCAAACGTTTTAAATAAAGTTCAGGGGCAATGCGCAAAAACATCGGCAAATCCAAGGCATTGTGGTGCGTTACAAAAGGTTTGGCGGATGCACCACCCGGAATGGGATGCATCATCGGCGTTTCCACTTCCATAAAACCTTCGCCACGCATCAAATCGCGCAAGGTATGCAAAATTTCGGAACGTTTTAAAAAAACCGCACGGGATTTTTCATTCACAATCAAATCCACATAACGTTGGCGGTATTTTTGTTCAATATCTGCTAAACCGTGGAATTTGTCCGGCAGTGGCCGCAAACTTTTTGAAAGCAAGCAAATTTTTTCAGCATGCAAGGTTAATTCGCCCGTTTGGGTTATCATTAAAAAACCGCAAACGCCAGCAATATCGCCCAAATCAAAACGTTTGAAATCTGTGTAAGCGTCTTCGCCCACGCTGGCGCGGCTTACATAAACCTGCAAACGTGAAGACATATCTTGCAAGGTTGCAAAAGCGGCTTTGCCCATCACGCGTTTTAAAAGCATTCTGCCGGCAATTGAAAAATGCTTTTTGTTTTGCGCCAAATCTTCTGCTGATTCGCCATCAAATTGCGCGTGCAAATCGGCATTCAATGCGTTGCGTTTGAAGTTGTTTGGGTAAGCACCGCCATTCGCGCGCCATTCGGCAAGTTTGGCGCGGCGCTCTGCCAAAATGTGGTTATCGTGGTTGTCATCCGCCATAACAATTTATTTGCAATTTAAAAAAGCGCAATTTTGGCACGTTTGGCTTATTTTTTTGAAAAAAATTTCACGTTGACCGTGGATTTTTTTTAAATTTTTTAAAATTTTTCAGCACTTTTAAAAAAATCCACGGTCAACCCAAATTTTTTTTTGATTTTTCAAAAAGACAAAAAACAACAACCCAACAAAATAGAAAACACAAATTGCAAGCGGGCGCAAAAAGCCAACAAAGCATTTAAAGCGTGGGCGGATTCAGTAAAAAATCGTTGGATTGCCCAAATGGCAAAAGGCAAACACAAAAAAGGCAAATAACATTGCAAAAAAGGCAACATCAAAAAAGGCAACAAAACTTCCAATGCAAAAATCCATTTGATTTTTTGCTTGCCCAAACAAACGGCAAGCGTGTTTTTGTTGTTTTTTTTGTCTTCGTTGAAATCGCGGTAATTGTTGATGGTCATCACCGATGCCGCCAGCAAACCCGTTAAACAAGAAAGAAAAAAAACATTCCAAGAAAACAAAAAGGTTTGCACATAAAAACCGCCGCAAACCGCCACAATGCCAAAAAAAATAAGCACAAACACTTCGCCAAAAGGATGATAAGCAATGGGATATTTGCCGCCCGTGTAAGCCCAACCTGAAAACAAAGAAGCAATGCCAATCAAAAAAATGAGCCAACCTGCCCAAAAAATCAAATAAATGCCGCCCAAAAGCGCCAAGAAAAAAACAAAAAACGCCATTGTTTTCACACTTTTGGCAGACAAATAACCTTGTGCCACCACGCGCGGCGGGCCCAAACGCGCTTTGGTATCGGCGCCTTTTTCAAAGTCAAAAACATCGTTGAACAAATTGGTGCCGATTTGAATGCACAACGCAGAAAACAAGGTGATTAAAAAAGGTAAAAAATAAAATGTGCCGTTTTGACAATACGCCAACATCGCGGACAAAATCACAGGCGATGCAGAAAGCGGCAAAGTTCTGGGACGAATGGCAAGCCACCAACAATCAAACCAAGACATAAAAAAAGTTTTAAAAGCAAAAAGGCAAAAGTATAAAATGCGTTTTACAAAAAAATTTCAGGTTGACCGTGGAAAAACGTTTTGATGCCCATTTGTTTTTAAAAAATGCGCCGGAAAAACCCGGCGTTTATCGCATGTGGGATAAAAATCACAACCTGCTCTACGTGGGCAAAGCCAAAAATCTTAAAAAACGCTTGGCATCCTATTTTCAAAAAAACACCAAAAGTGCGCGCATAGCCTCGATGGTTTCTCAAATTGCCCACATTGATTTGAGCATCACGCACACGGAAAAAGAAGCGCTTTTGTTGGAAAGCAATTTGATTAAAACCCAAAACCCGCGCTACAACATTATTTTTCGGGATGACAAATCTTATCCGTATATTGCGCTCTCGCGCGAAGATTATCCGCGCTTGTTGTTTTTTCGCGGCAAACCCAACAAAAATGCCGATTATTTTGGTCCTTTTCCCAACGCCAACGCGGTGCGTGAAAGTATGGCGGCATTAGAAAAAATCTTCAAATTGCGCACGTGTGAAAACAGCGTTTTTCGTTTTAGAACACGCCCTTGTTTGCTTTTTCAAATCAAACGTTGTTCGGGTGCTTGCACGGGCGAAATTGCGCAAAATGCTTATTTTGAAGATGTGCAAATGGCGCGCCTTTTTTTAAGCGGAAAAAGCGCGCAGGTTTTGCAAAATTTAAAAAATGCGATGGCGGCTGCCGCCCAAAATCTGGCTTTTGAATCGGCAATGCGTTACCGCGACCAAATCAACGCCTTAAATGCTTTGTTGGAAAAACAAGCCATTGCCACAAAAACGCGCCATCCTATTGATATTGTTGGCATTGCGATTGTGGAAGGCAAAACTTGCGCAAGCGTAGCATTTGTGCGAGACGGGCAATATTTGGGCGAGCGCGCGTTTTTTCCGCAAAATGATAAAAATTTAGACGAATCGGATATTCCCAACATTTTGGAAGCCTTTTTAAGCGATTTTTATAGCCATCACGAATCGCCCAAAACATTGATTTTAAAAGAAAATTTAAGCGAGGAAGCGGCAGAGTTTTTGATTTCAAGTTTTGGTTGTTCTATCAAAACCCCAAAAAATCGCCTAGAAAAAGCGTGGGTGGATTTGTGCGCGCAAAATGCCTTGGAAACTTTAATGCGCCAGCAAACAACGCAAAATAATGCGGCAATGCGCCACAAGCAATTGGAAGAAATTTTAAAAATGGACATTGCCCGCGTGGAATGTTTTGACATCAGCCACACGCAGGGCGAAAAAACGGTGGCATCCTGCGTGGTTTATCAAGATTTTGCGATGCGCCACAAGGATTATCGGCAATTCAACATTGAAAACATCACGCCCGGTGACGATTATGCCGCGATGAATCAAGCTTTATCCCGCCGCTACGCTTCGGTTTTAAAAAACGGCGGCGTGTTGCCCAGTTTAATTTTGATTGACGGCGGATTGGGTCAAGTTAAAAAAGCGCAAAAAGCCTTGGAAGAAATCGGCTTATCGGGTTTGCCGCTCTTAGGCGTTGCCAAAGGTGTAGAAAGAAAAGCGGGGTTGGAAGAATTGATTTTGCTCACAGAAAATGTTGTTCATCGTTTTCGCCTGCCGCCTGAAAATTGGGCGCTGCATTTAATCCAAGAAATTCGCGATGAATCGCATCGCTTTGCCATCACACGCCACCGCGCGCGCCGCGCAAAATCGCGCAAACGCTCCATTTTGGACGATATTGCCGGAATCGGCGCCCAACGCCGCAAAGCTTTAATTGCGCATTTTGGCAGTGTTTCTGCTTTAAAAAACGCCACTTTAAAAGAAATTTTAAGCATTCCCAAAATGCCCAAAAAAGTGGCAGAAGAAATTGTTGCCGCTTTCAAAAATCCACGGTAAACCCAATATTTTTTTGAAAAAAAAACGCAGTTGACCGTGGAAAATCAAAAATTAAAATGTTTTGTTTCAAACTTCATCACCACTTTTTAAAATGCCTTTGAATTTGCCTATCTTCTTAACGTGGTGCCGCATTGTTGCCATTTTGTTTTTGGTCGGCATTTATTATGTGCCCGAGCCGTGGCTTGCAATGTCGGCACGCAATGTTTTTGCCAGCCTGATTTTTATTTTGGCAGCGCTTACCGATTGGTTGGATGGCTTTTTGGCGCGGCGCTTAAACCAAACTTCCGCATTTGGCGCTTTTTTAGACCCGGTTGCCGACAAATTGATGGTGGCAACAACGCTGATTTTGTTGCTGGAATTGGGGCGCTGTGATGCCATTTTGGCGCTTGTTATCATCGGGCGCGAAATCACCATTTCGGCGCTGCGCGAATGGATGGCAAAAGTGGGCAAAAGCAAATCGGTTGCGGTGTCAATGATTGGCAAAATCAAAACCAGCGCGCAAATGCTGGCACTGCCTTTGTTGCTTTACGCCGCGCCAATTTTTGGCATCAACACGCTTTTTTGTGGCAAAGTTTTGCTCTCCCTTGCCGCCTTTTTAACCTTGTGGTCAATGTTTTATTACCTTTCCAAAGCCTTGCCTGCTTTCAAAGAATAAAAAAATCCACGGTCAATGTGAAAAAATTTTCAAAAAAACAATCGGTTGACCGTGGATTTTTTACCTAACCCATTGATTTTTAAAGGAAAACAAAATAAAATGAAGACGCAAATTAAAAATAATCAATCAATCAATCAATCAATCAATCAATCAATCAATCAATCAATCAATCAATCCAGCCGAGCCGCTTTTGAGCATCATTGTGCCGGTTTACAATGTTGAAAAATATTTGCCTGAAACCATCCAAAGCGTCCTTTGCCAACATTTTGAACATTACGAAGCCATTTTTGTCAATGATGCTTCCACCGATTCTTGTCCTTCTCTTCTCAACAAAACGCAACAAGAACATCCGCACAAAATCAAAGTCATTCATTTAAAAGAAAATCGCGGAACACATTACGCGCGAAAAATCGGCGTGCAGCACGCCACTGGAAAATTCATCAGCTTTTTGGATGGCGATGATACTTTCTTGCCCCATGCTTTTGAAACCATGGCTTGCGAAATGCACAAAAATCCAGCAGATATTTTGCGGTTTGATGTGGCATTTTGCGATTTGTCTTCCAACATTCTTTCCCGCAAAACCGGCTTTGAAGAATGGTTTAATCCAAGTTTTGCACCCGTTTTCGGTCATCAACAAGTTTTGGCGCATCTTTTTTTAAAGAAAAATGCCGCACACAATGTTTTTGCCGCGCTTTATCCTGCCGCGTTAATTCAAAAAACTTTTGAACATTTAAGCAATGCATGGATTGTTTCTTGCGAAGACCAATACACCACGCTGATTTTGGCGCATTTTGCCCAAAGTTTGCGCCAAGTGAATGTGCCCGTTTATGTTTATCGTTTGGGTTCAGGCGTTTCGTTTAACCAAATGGATTTAAACAAAGCCGCACTTTTGTTGTTGTCTTTTTTGAATATTGAAAAAGGTTTAAAAAATTTTCCACTGCATGCCAGCGTGCAACATTACGCCCAAAATTTTCCCAAAGAGCGCGCCAATGGCGTTGCAAAAGCCTATTTGAATGCGTGGGAAAACATGGTGCATGGCGTTTTTGAAAACGAACAACAAGCACATTTTGCGCTTTATCACGCATCTTTGCGCGCCATTCCAATGAGCCGCGCAGAAAAATTAGGCAAATTTTTGTTGTTCCCTTTTTATTGGCTTCAAAAAATCTTTCAAAAATTGAAAAACAATAAAAACAATTAAAAAAAATAATTAAAAAACAAAAAATCCACGGTCAACGTCAAATTTTTTTTATTTTTTTAATTAAAAAAAAATAAAAAATAAAAATTAGTTTTCAATATGAAATTGTGCAACAAAGCGTTTGTCGCGCCAGAGTTTCCAACGCCAATTCCAATAACCAGCGGCGGTAAAAGCGCCGTAGTTCATCAAGCCAACTTTGGGTCCGGTGTTTAAAATAGACAGCGTTCTTTTGGGCAAAGGCACATCAATTAAGGGTTTGCCTTGTATTTGCCGATACAAATTTTGATTGAGTGCCGCCGCACAAGCAAAAGCATAAGCACTGGAGCGCTCAAAATAAGAATCGGTGCGGCTGGCGCAATCGCCCGAAGCAAAAATAAAACGATTGCTGCTTTGTTGGTGATGGTTCGCCGCAAAAAAACCATCCGCACACAAAGACAAACCGCTATGGCGAAACCAATTTTGCGGTTGAACCGTGGTGGCAACCAAAACAAAATCCACCGGCAACAGTTCGCCCTCGCCCAAAATTAAGCCATTTTTGCCGGCATAAGCTTTGCCATGGATGATGCTGATTTTACGGTCTTCAAGCATTTCTTGCGCCAAATGGCGCGCGTCTTTGGAAAAAGTAGGCAACAAGCCATCGCCCGTAATTAAAGAAATTTTAACGTGGCGCGCTTCCACAATACGCGTTAAACGCCAATGTGTAATCAATGCCAATTCCACGCCTGCCGCACCGCCCCCCAAAACAGCCACGCGAATTTTATTGTGCCGCTTGGCCGATTGAATCAACATTTGCCATTCCAATGCAAAATTTTCCAACGGACGCACGGGAATCAAACGGTATGCTTCGCTTTCCAAATACAAACTATCAATTTGGCCGCCCAACGACAACGACAAAACATCATACGGCACGGATTGCCCAGATTTCAAACGCACCGAGCGGCAAGCTTCATCCAAACCACAAACGCAATCTTCAATCCATTCCACATTGGCTTTTTGGGCAAGTTTTGCCACATCAATGGCGCAAGCATCCAAAGGCGCATTGCCGCACATCCAATGTGTGAGCATTCCTGCGTGCCATTGTTGTTTGTCGTTGTTGATTAAAGTAACGTGAATGTCTTTCCAAGGTTGCTTTAAAAGTGTTTTCAACACAACCAAATGGGCAAAACCAGCACCTGCCAAAACCAAATTTTTCATGGCATTTATTTTTCCACGGTCAACCCATTATTTTTTTTAAATTTTTAAAAATTTTTTTCAGTTGACCGTGGAAAATCCAACAAACACATTCCAAAAATTTTTAAGCAAAATTTTGCTCGGCAAAATCCCAATTAACCAAATGTTCCAAAAAGGATTCAATAAATTTGGGACGCGCATTGCGGTAATCAATGTAATAAGCGTGTTCCCAAACATCCAAACACAAAATGGGCACATTGTTTTCGGTTAAAGGATTGCCGGCCGCGCCCATATTCACAATTTCCAAAGAGCCATCTGTTTTTTTAACCAACCATGTCCGGCCGGAACCAAAATTGGCAGCGGCACTTTGGGCAAAAGCGGTTTTGAAATTGGCAAAATCACCCCATTTTTGGTTAATGGCATTGAGCAAAGCGCCTTTGGGTTCGCCACCGCCAGAAGTCGGTTTTAAACATTGCCAAAAAAAGGTGTGGTTAAAAGTTTGCGCGGCATTGTTGTATAAACCGCCAGATGCATTTTGAATGACTTCTTCCAAAGGTTTGCCATTTAAAGGCGAATCTTGAATTAAGTTGTTTAAATTATTAACGTAAGTTTGGTGATGCTTGCCATAATGAAAATCCAAGGTTTCCGCAGACATATACGGCTCTAAGGCATTTTTTTCAAAAGGCAAAGCAGGCAATTCGTAAGTCATTTGTTTTCCTCCAAAACATTTTCAACACGCACTTTCAAAGTGGTATGCGCCATTTTGACGTGCAAAAAAACGCCTTTTTTAACGCGATTGCCATCAAAAATCAACTTTTTGTTTTCATCCAAAATCAAGGCATAGCCGCGTTTTAAAAGATGATTGGGATTCATTAAAGCCATTTTTTCTTTGAACAAAAAACATTGTTGGCGCATGTGTTCGTATTTTGCATTGATTTTTTGCGGCAAAACAAATTGAAAACGCGCCAAAATCAATTTTTGGCGCGCCAATTGTGTATTGGGCGACAAATGCGCCATTTGGTGTGCCAGTTGCCATAATTTTTCTTGTTTTTGTTTCAGTTGCGCTTCAAACAAAATGCGCAGTTGATTTTTAAAAAACAATAAGGCGTTGAGCACATTTTCCAAACGTTGGCGAACGCGCATAGCGGCATCGGTTGGCGTGGATGCGCGTTCATCGGCAACAAAATCGCACAAAGAAACATCGGCTTCATGGCCAATTCCACTGATGGTGGGCGTTTTCAAATGGGCAAAGGTGCGCACCACGTTTTCATGGTCAAATGCCGACAAATCCGAGGAAGCACCGCCCCCACGCGATAAAATAATCACATCACAACCGGCATTGTCGGCTTGTTTTAAAGCCAACACCAAAGAATCAGGCGCCAGATCGCCTTGCACTTGCGCATTAAAAATTTGTGTGCAAATGGGTAACCCCCGAAAACGCGCCAAAATATCATGCACCGCATCGCCAGATTGACTGGTCACAATGGCCACATTCAACATCACAAAAGGAAGCGGTTTTTTGCGCGACAGCAAAAACAACCCTTCTTTTTCCAGTTGCGCTTTCAAGCGCGCCAAGTCTTCTTTTTGCGCGCCCAAACCGGCTTGGCGCACGCTTTGCACATTCAGTTGAAGCGTGCCGCGTTTGTTGTAAAAACGCCAGTTGGCCGCAATTTCTATTTTGTTGCCATTTTGCAAGCGGTATTTGCTTGGCGCATAAGTATTCGCCCAAATCACACAAGACAAAGCAGCATGGCCGTCGGTGAGCATAAAATAAAAATGCCCGTTGGCCGATTTTTTTAAATCCAGCACTTCGCCTTGCACCCACATTGCATTGGGAAAATCATTTTTCAACACATTTTCCATTGCCGCGCACATTTGCGAAACACTTAAAACATTTTCATTCATTTGTTTTTTTCCTTTTGATTTTGTTTGGCATTTTGCTGGTTTTTCCACGGTCAACGCAAAATTTTTTTTATTTTTATTTATTTTTATTCTTCTAATTTTTTTAAAAACGGCAAAAAGGATTCATTTAACAAACTATTTTCCAAACTTTGTTGCGAAAATAAAAAACGACCATCGCAAACAAAACCCAAATCTTGCCAATTATTTTGATTAAGCAAAAAACACAATTGTTTTAAACTTTCTTCATTGACTTTAAATTTTGGAAAAATCGCCAAAACAGAACCATCATAAGCATAAACAGAATGAATAAAAAATGGAAAAGCATAACGCGTTTTGCAATTCACATAAATTCTAGGCAAATCACTTTTGAAATAATCGCGTCCCCATTCCCACCAATTATTTTCATTCATTTTTTTAATTTTTCTATTGACTAATTGCGTTTTGTATTTTTTTAAATATTTTTTATTTTCATCATTAAAATAATAAATCATTTTTTTTGTTTTTCCGGTTTGATTGGTTTTGGAACAAACAAAATCCAAATTGCCGTATTTTTCATTTTCAAAAATCAAATCGGAACCGCTAACAGCGCCAACTTTTACAAAAAACAAATCTTTAAAAAAAACGGGATAGTTGTTTTGGGTAAAAAATAATTGTCCTTGAATACAATGAAAATAATTTTTAAAATTAAAATTATTCTTTTCAAAACGCCAAATTGCACAATTAGGTTGCGCATCGGAAAATAATTTTACATCGCCCAAATCTATAAAATGTGTAATAGAACCTTGTTGAAAAATAAACTCATTAAGTTTTTTGGCAGAAGTGCTTTTCATAAAATCGCGCGGTGTAATAAAAACCAATTCTCCATTTTCTTTTAAATGCAAAATACATTTGTAAATAAAAAACAAATACAAATTGGCATTTTTATAAAACAAAGAATGAAAATTTTTTAATAAATTTTTTTTTGTTTTTGGTAATATATTTTGGTATTTAACATAAGGCGGATTACCAATAATAACATCAAATTTTTCATTTAAAGGATAATCAAAAAAATCTATATTTAAAATCTCTTTTTGTTTGATGGCGTTTTGGTCTAATTCTATTCCAATTTTGTGCGCCGGCAATTGTTGAAAAAAAGCGCCATTGCCGGCGCTGGGTTCCAAATAACGTGCTTGTGGATTTTGATTGTGAATCAACAACAACATTTGTTGAACCAGATTTTCAGGCGTGAAAAATTGTCCAAAATGGTCTTTTTTTTTCATTTTTTAAAATAAAAAAAGATAAAACGGCAAAAGGAAAAGTCGCCCGATAAGCCGGGTTCTGTGCGATTAAAATCGTGGCAATCATTCATCTAGGCGTTGAATTGCTCCAACGCTCAAGCGACCAACCCGAAAACAACGCGGGCAACGTTTTGGTTTTCCTATTTGGTCTTGCTGCAAATGGGGTTTGCCATGCCGCAAATGTTGCCATTTGCGCGGTAGGCTCTTACCCTGCCGTTTCACCCTTGCCTGTGCGCATCAAGCGCCATCGGCGGTTTGTTTTCTGTGGCACTTTCCATCGCCTTGGGGATGATCCATCCTTATAGCGTCCGGCCGTTAGCCGGCATTCTGCCCTGTGCAGCCCGGACTTTCCTCCCGCTTTATTCAATAAGCCAGCGATTGCCTGAGCGACTTTTCGGTTTCAATTATACGCCAAAACACGTTCAATTTTTTTTATTTGTTTTTTTATCATTTTTTTGAATAAAAAAATAATTGAAACAATTTAAATCATTTAAATCGTTTAAATCATTTAAAAAAAATAAAAAAAATCCACGGTCGACTTAAATTTTTTTAAAAAAATTTGCCGTTGACCGTGGATTTTTTCAAGTTAAAACAACAAGCATTTTTTAAACTTCCAAATCTGCAAACAAAGCCGTTGATAAATAACGCTCACCATAAGATGGAATCACCGTCACAATCAATTTGTTGGCATTTTCCGGGCGTTTTGCCACATTCAAAGCTGCCCACGTTGCCGCCCCAGAGGAAATGCCCACCAACAAACCTTCTTGACTTGCCAAATTGCGCGCGGTTTGAAAAGCATTTTCAGCTGAAACGGGAATGATTTCATCAATCATTTGGGTGTTCAACACTTTGGGAATAAAACCGGCACCAATGCCTTGAATGGGATGCGCGCCTTTGGGTTTGCCTGCCAAAACTTGCGAAGTTTCCGGCTCTACCGCCACAATTTGAAGATTCTTGTTTCTTTGTTTTAACACTTCGCCAATGCCGGTAATGGTGCCGCCCGTGCCCACACCCGCGACCAAAATATCAATTTTTCCATCGGTATCACGCCAAATTTCTTCGGCGGTGCTTTGGCGATGAATTTGCGGATTAGCAGGATTTTCAAATTGCTGCGCCAAAAAATATTTGGAATCGGATGCGGCAATTTCTTTTGCTTTGGCAATGGCACCGGGCATTCCTTCTGAACCGGGCGTTAAAATCAAATCCGCGCCATAAGCCTTTAACAAAAGTCGCCGCTCGCGGCTCATGGTGTCGGGCATCACAAACACAGCTTGGTAACCTTTGGCTGCGGCAACCATGGCCAAACCGATTCCGGTATTGCCCGATGTGGGTTCAATAATCACCGAACCTTGTTTTAATTTGCCTTGTTTTTCGGCCTCTTCAACCATGGCAAACGCAATGCGGTCTTTCACCGAATGCCCAGGATTAAAATATTCCAACTTCAAAGCAATATCGGCATTGAAACCTTTTGTCAGACGATTTAACCGCACCAAAGGTGTGTTCCCAATTAAATCCAAAATGCTGTTGTGAATGTTCATTTTTTTCTACCTTATTGAAAATCAAAAAACAAACGCATTAAAAAAGGATTTGATTAACCTGTAAAATGTTATTTTTTATTTTTTTTATTCTTTTTTGGAATAAATGAAGATTTTCCACGGTCAACGTCTTATTTTTTTCAAAAATAAAAAAGGTAAAATGCTTTTTGGTGTGATTTTTAAAACTATTTTTTTATGGAAAAAGATTTTTTTTATTTTGAAAGTGCCATTTTAAGTGCCGCCCAAAGAAACGATTTTGCGCGTGTTTTGCGTCTTTCAGAAGAATGTCAAGCGCATTTTCCACAACATCCTTTTGGTTTTAAAGCGCAAGGTTTTGCTTATGTGCAGTTGAATCAAAAACACAAAGCCTTGCCTGCGATGTATCAAGCTGTTTTATTGGATCCTTTGGATGCTGAATCGCTTTCCAATTACGGCCAAACGCTCACCGATTGCGCCACAACCCATGATGATTTTTTGCAAGCGCGCTCTTTTTTGGAAGAAGCCTTGCGCATTGCCCCAGAAAGTGCGGTTTTTTTAAACAATTTGGCAGCCAATTTAATCAACGACAACGACCCCAAAAATTTACAAAAAGCCAAAGAATTGGCCTTGCGCGCCATTCAAATTGATTCCCACAATGCCATGGCTTACAACAATGTAGGTTTGGCGTTTTACCATTTGAAACAAGATGATTTTGCCAAAGAGTATTTGGAAAAAGCGCTTCAAATCAATCCCAAATTGGCGCAAGCCTTAGATGGTTTGGGACATTTGGCGCGCAAAAAAAGAAAACCCATGCAAGCGCTTTTTTATCACCAACAAGCAGTAGAATGCAATCCCGATAATCCCAAATTGGTATTGAGTTTGGCCAAAGCTTTGCACGATGTGGGCGAAACACCAATGGCGCGCGTTTTGTTACAAGAATTAGAAAAACAGCCCAACATGGCTTATCACGCTTTGCAATACCGAATGATGATGGATCCGTATTGCGAATCCACGACACTTGAAATGGTCAGTGATGTGATTAAACGCTTGAAAAAAATTACCCAAGAAATTTATCCGCAAAAACTAACCAACACCGCGCCCATCAAACCCAAAGAACGTTTGCGCATAGGCTTTTTAACGGCGGATTTGCGCCAACATGTTTGTTCTTTTTTTATTTTTCCACTGCTGTTGGGCAAAGAAAAAATCAATGCGCCTTTTGATTTTATTGCGCTGGATACTTCCGACAAACTCAACAGTTTCAACGACGAAACTGCGGAAGTTTTTTTGCCTTATTTTTCAGAATGGCATTATGTTCGGCATTTGCACGACAAAGAATTGGCCAATTTTATACAAGAAAAAAACATTGATATTTTGCTGGATTTATCCGGTTATACTGATGGCAATCGTTTGTCCGTATTTTCTTTGAATCCGGCTCCAGTTTCGGCAACATGGATTGGATGGTTAGGCAGCACCGGTTTTGATGGCATTGGGCACATTTTGGTCAATTCCATTTTGGTTCCCCAAAAAGAAAACGAGGCGCAATTTTCAGAAAAAGCACTGTATTTAAAACATTCTTGGGCGTGTTATCACCCGGCAGGCGATATGCCACCTTTGTTTGATCTTCCTGCTTTAAAAAACAAGCACATTACTTTTGGTGCCTTTCACAATCCCAACAAAGTGCAAGAGCCCACCTTAAAACTTTGGGCGGCTGTTTTACAAAAAATTCCCAATGCCAAATTGATTTGGGTGCGAGGTGATTTGGCGGACAAAGCCTTGGCAGACAAATACCGCAACAAATTGCGCCAACTGGGCGTTTTGCCGCATCAAGTGCACTTGTTTGCCAATCGTTCGGCAGCGCAATACGTCAAGCAATACCAAAATATTGATTTTGTTTTGGATACTTATCCAGCTTCGGCAGGCGCCACCGCTTGTGAAGCGCTTTACAACGGCATTCCACTGGTAACTTTAACGGGAACTCTCATGGCATCACGCCTTTCCGCCAATGCTTTAACACATTGCGGATTAAGCAATTGGATTTGTTCCACCCAAGAAGAATATGTGGAAAAAGCCTGTTTGTTTGCCCAAGATTTTGTGGAAAATGCGCCAAAATGGAATGCGTTTCGGCACAATTTGCGCACGCAATTTATGAATAGCCCAATGGGCAATGCGGCTTTGTTTGCAGAAGATTTTTTGGGCGCATTAAAAAATGTTTATGATTCTTGGCGTTTTGAAGAATTAGAAAAAAATAAAAAATTAAAAAATTAAAAAATCCACGGTCAACGGATTATTTTTTTAAAATAAAAAAACACTTAACGCACAAAATCAGAATAAAACAATTGCACTTGTGGCATTTTTTGTTTTAATTCCAATAACAATGGAATTTGCGGTTGCACTTTGTAAGATTCTCCTAAATTCAAACGGCATTTTGCCTTTTGGTTTTGATAATGAATCATAATTTTACAATTGCCGCCCAAATAAGGTTTTAAACTGGTTTTTAAATCCTTGATGTTGATATTATCTTTTTCATGAATGGTTAATAAAATGGTTTTTAAATAGTGCGTGCGAAAATTGGCCAAATTCATTGCCAATTCTGGTCGTGCCAAAAAGCGTTCGTGGTGATGGTCTTTGTCTATTTTGGTTTTCACCAACAAAACTTTGTCTTTTTCTATTTGGTTTTTCAATTCAAAGTATTTTTCAGCATAAAACATCAATTCAAAACTGCCTTTGCCATCATCCAAAGTCACAAAATAAATTTTGCCTTTGGCGGTGGTTTTGTCGCGAATGTTTGACACCACGCCTGAGAGCCACACGCTTTCTTTTTGCACGCTTAAATGGTCAAGCGAAAAAGCCAAGGCGCTTTTTAATTCTTTTTCATACAAAGAAAATGGATGCCCAGAACAATAAAAACCCAACACGGCTTTTTCTTCCGACAATTTTTTTAAGCCATCCCAAGCAGGCACGGTTTTGTATTCCGGCATGGCAAAGTTGGCGCTATCGCCCAAAGCATCAAAAAGCGAGCCTTGGTTGGCGTTTTTTTGTTCATTGGCGGCGTATTCCATGGCGGTTTCAACATTTGCCAAAAGCTGTTCGCGCGGCATACCGAATTCGTCCATGGCACCTGCGGCAATTAAACTATCCAAGGCGCGGCGGTTGACAATTTGTTTGTCGCAACGTTTGCAAAAATCAAACAAATCTTTGAATTTGCCGCCTTTTTCGCGCGCTGCCATCATCGCCAAAACGGCGTTTTCTCCCACACCTTTGATGGCGCCCAAACCATAACGGATGGTTTTTGAATCGCTGGGCACAAAGCGGTAATCGGATTCGTTGACCGAAGGTGGCAAAATTGTTAAGTGGTTTTTGACGGCATCGTCAAAAAAGATTTTCACCGTATCCGTTTTGTCCATTTCAGAAGACAACGTTGCCGCCATAAATGCCGCTGGATGATGCACTTTGAGCCACGCCGTTTGATACGTTAAAACCGCATAAGCCGCCGTGTGCGATTTGTTAAAGCCGTATTCCGCAAATTTTGCCATTAAATCAAAAAGATGCGCGGCCAATTCTTCTTTGTAACCTTTTTGAATAGCGCCATCAATGATGGTTTGGCGATGTTTTGCCATTTCTTCGGGCTTTTTCTTGCCCATGGCGCGGCGCAACATATCCGCACCGCCCAACGTATAACCACCGATAATTTGGGAGATTTGCATCACCTGTTCTTGATAAACAATCACGCCATAAGTGGGTTCCAACACGTTTTTTAAATCCGGGTGGAAAAAATCAATTTTTTGCGTGCCTTTTTTGCGCGCAATAAAATCATCCACCATTCCAGAATTTAAAGGTCCCGGGCGGTAAAGCGCCAAAACGGCGATGATGTCTTCAAATCTGCCCGGCTCCAACTTTTTCAACAATTGTTTCATTCCATCGGATTCAAGTTGGAACACGGCGGTGGTGTTGGCTTCTTTTAAAAGTTGATAAACCGCAGGGTCATCAAAGCCAAGCGCCATTAAATCGGGGCGTTTGCCGCTTTCTTTTTCAATATACGACAATGCCAAATTGATGATGGTGAGATTTCTTAAACCCAAAAAGTCAAACTTCACCAAGCCGATTTTTTCCACATCGTCTTTGTCAAATTGCGAAACAAGCGAAGCGTCCTGCGCACCCAAATACATCGGGCAAAAATCGCTGATTTTGGAAGGCGCAATTAAAACGCCGCCGGCGTGCATGCCTGTGTTGCGGGTTAAATCTTCCAAAGCAATGGCAAGTTCAAAGAGATTTTTAATGGATTCGCCATCGCGCGAATCGTTCATCATCTCCACAATTTGCGGTTCTTTTTCTTTGGCAACAGAAAGCGACACAGGGCGATTGCCTTCAAAAGGAATAAGTTTGCTCAAACGGTCGCACAAAGAATAAGGCATACTTAACACACGTCCTACATCACGCAAAACTGCGCGGGAAGCCATCGTGCCAAAAGTCACAATTTGAGAAACTGCCGATTTGCCATAACGCTCGCGCACGTAATCAATCACGCGGCCGCGGTTATCTTGGCAAAAATCCACATCAAAGTCGGGCATAGAAACGCGTTCAGGATTCAAAAAACGCTCAAAAAGCAAGGCATACGCCAGCGGGTCAATATCGGTAATACCCAAAGCAAATGCCACCAGCGAACCCGCGCCTGAGCCGCGCCCGGGGCCAACCGGCACATTGTTGTTTTTGCCCCAGTTGATAAAATCCGCCACGATTAAAAAATAACCTTGAAAACCCATTTGCACAATGGTGTTGCTTTCAAAAGCCAAGCGTTCTTCATAAATGGGGCGCTTGGCATTGCGCACGGTTTCATCGGGATACAGTTGGATTAAGCGTTTTTCTAAACCTTTTTTTGCCTCATCAATCATAAAATCGGCAACGCTTTGCCCTTTGGGCGTTGGAAAATCGGGTAAAAAATGCTGCCCGAGTTCTAACTCCAAATTGCAACGTTTGGCAATTTCCACAGAATTGGCAAGCGCTTGTGGAAAATCGGAAAACAGCGCTTGCATTTCTTCTTGCGTTTTAAAGTATTGCTCTTTGGTGAAATTTTTCACCCGATTGGGATTAGACAAAACTTCACTTTCGGCAATGCACACCCGCACTTCATGTGCCAAAAAATCTTCTGGTTTTAAAAATTGAATAGGATGCGTCGCCACAAGCGGCAAATCCAATTCTGTTGCAAGGCGATGCGTTTGATCAAGTAGCCAATCGGCATTTTTTTGTCCAAAACGCTGCACTTCCAAATAAAAAGAATCAGGGAACAATGCTTGGCACAATGTGGCGGCTTCTTTTGCCAAATGGTATTTTTTTTGATTTAAAAATTGTCCAATTTCGCCAAAAACGCCGCCCGAGAGCATAATCAAATGGGCGCAATTTTGCGCATTCAACCACGCCCAATCAATGGCAGGTTTTTCTTTGTTTTGGGCATAAGCGCGCGTTAATAACCATGATAAATCTTGATAACCTTGATGATTTTTCACCAACAAAATTGCACGAAAAAACGCCTTTTCTTTTTTGAAAACCACATCCGAACCCAAAATCGGTTTAATGCCGTTTTTTTGCGCCGTTTCATAAAACTTCAACAAGCCAAAAACATTGTTTAAATCCGTTAATGCCAAAGCAGGCATGTGATTGTTTTTTGCACATGTTGCGGCATCTTTCAAACGCACAATGCCATCAACAATAGAAAACTCAGAGTGCATGCGCAAATGCACAAAAGCGGGTGAATTCATCAAAGCATTTTTTCAAAAAAAATCCACGTTGACCGTGGAAAAATGTGCATTTCAAAATGGTACCAGGGACCGGAATCGAACCGGCAAGGAGTTTTAAGCTCCGGCGGATTTTAAGTCCGCTGTGTCTACCTATTCCACCACCCTGGCATTTTTGGAGCGGGAAACGAGTCTCGAACTCGCGACCTCAACCTTGGCAAGGTTGCGCTCTACCAACTGAGCTATTCCCGCAAAAATGTGGCACTTTATAACCAATCTTTTTTTTCGTCAAGTTGAAGCAGATTAAGACTTTTCAACGCGCATTTTTCCACGGTCAACGCTTATTTTTTTTGAAAAATTTTTTATTCTTCTGTTGGAACATTGGATGTGCCTTTTTTCATAATTTTGCCGGATTCGGCGCGTTTTTTGCGCACTTCTTTGGGATCGGCAATCAAAGGGCGATAAATTTCAATGCGGTCATTTTCACGCAAAAGGCAATCCATTTTAACCAATTTGCCAAAAATGCCGACTTTGTTGATTTTCACATCCAAATGCCACTTTTCAAACACTTGGCTTTTTTCAAGTGCATCCGAAACGCAAGAACCCAAAGGTATTTTCAAAAAAAGGCGTTGCTGCTTGTTTTCCAAGGCATAACAAATTTCAATGTCTATTTCTTGCATTTTTTCATTGTTTTGTTCATCCATGTTTGGCTCTTTGAATAAAAGCATCCACAAAAGAATTGCACACATAAGAAAAAACCGGTCCTAGCGCTTTTTCTAACAACAAATTGGAAAATTCATAATGCAAATCAAACTCAATTTTGCACGCATTTTCCGCTAATGCTTTGAATTGCCAAGCGCCTTCTAATTTTTTAAACGGTCCTTCTAAAAAATGAATGTGCATTTTTTGTGGAAAAATTTTGTAATTTTGGGTTGCAAAATGCGTTTTCACCGCTCGAAAATCAATATAAAGCCGCGCAGCGGTGATTTCTTTGGTGCGTTGAATCAAATCGGCTTTGGCGCACCAAGGCAAAAACAAAGGATAATTTTCACAAGAATCCACCAAATGAAACATTTTTTCCGCACTTTGTGCCACCAAAACGGATTTTTTGATTTGTGCCATCGTGCTGTTGCCTTGTGTAAAATAACGCAATTATTGTATAGAATGAAACGCTTATGCGCATCACCGTTAATAAAAAAGCCGCACACGATTATTTTATAGAAGATACTTTTGAAGCCGGTTTGGTTTTGGAAGGTTGGGAAGTCAAAGCCATTCGGCAAAATCGGTGCCACTTAAAAGAAGCGTATGTCATTGTTAAAAACGCCGAATTGTTTTTAATTGGCATGCATGTCAGCGCGTTGCAAAGTGCTTCCACACACAAAAAAAACGACCCCATTCGCACGCGCAAGTTGTTGATGCATCGGCGCGAAATCAATCGTTTAATTGGCAAAGTGGAGCGCGCAGGTTATGCGTTGGTGCCGCAAGATTTGCATTTTTCCAAAGGCAGAATCAAACTCAATGTGGCGCTTGCCAAAGGCAAAAAATTGTATGACAAACGCCAAGATGCCGCGCAAAAAGATTGGAATCGCGAAAAACAACGCTTGCTCAAACAACAAGTGCGTTTTTAACTTTTTTCAATTTTTAATTTTTAATTTTAATTTTCAAAAAAAATAAAGGTTGACCGTGGAAAATCCTTCAAAAAAATTGCCGCCGCATTCTACCGAAGCCGAACAAGCGCTTTTGGGCGCTGTGTTGGTCAATAACGATCTTTTTGATTCCATTCAAAGCATTGTCAATGAAACGGATTTTTACCATCAAGATCACCGCGCCATTTTTGTAGAAATTGCTTACCTTTTAAACAATGCCAGCATTGCCGATTGCATTTTGGTCAATAACCTTTTGCTTGAAAAAAAATACACCTTGCAAAACGAACCTTTGGCGTATTTGGAATCGTTGGTGGATATTGCCCAAACTTCTTCATCCAGTGTGATGGCACATGCCAAGTTAATCCGAGAACATGCCATTTTGCGCGCGCTTTCCAAAACGGGCAGCGAAATTGCTTTTGATGCGTTTAATCCTGAAGGACGCTCATCCGATGTTTTGTTGGATGAAGCCGAGCGCAAAATTTTAAGCATTGCCGATATTTCCGCCACGCACCGCGAAGGTTTTCAACCGATTCGCCCATTGATGAAAGAAGTATTTGCCAATTTGCAAGCCTTTGCCAACCGAGAAGACAAAACCGCTTTGTTGGGACTTTCTTCTGGTTTTGCAGATTTGGACAATATGACACAAGGTTTTCAAAAAGGCGATTTAATCATTGTGGCCGGCAGACCTTCCATGGGCAAAACCGCCTTTGTGTTGAATGTTGCCGAGCATGTGGCATTGGTTGAAAAAAAAGTGGTTGCCATTTTTTCCTTAGAAATGAGCGCCACACAACTTGTTTTTCGGCTTTTGTCTACCAATGCAGATATTCCTGCCAGCCGCTTGCGCACCGCCAATATAGATGAAGAGTCCACCGATTGGCTGAGTTTAAGTCAATCGTGTTCCAATTTTTATGAAGACAAAATCAACCGCATTTTCATTGATGATACTGGCGGATTAACGCCTTCGGCTATGCGCAGCCGCGCGCGGCGCTTAAAAAGAGAAGTCAAAAACTTGGGGCTCATCATCATTGATTACATTCAACTGATGCAAGGCAACAAGCAAAACGATAGCCGCGCCAGCGAGGTTTCAGATATTTCGCGCTCCATCAAAGCCTTGGCGCGCGAATTAAACGTGCCGGTTATTGCTTTGTCGCAGCTTTCGCGCAAAGTGGAAGAGCGCTCCGACAAACGCCCGGTGATGAGCGATTTGCGCGAATCAGGCGCCATTGAACAAGATGCCGATTTGATTTTGATGCTCTACCGCGGCGAATACTACAATCCAGGTGATACCAATTTAAAAGGCTTGGCAGAATTAATTATCGGCAAACAAAGAAACGGCCCAACCGGTTCAATTAAACTCACTTTTATAGGCGAAACCATGCGTTTTGCCAGCTTCACTTCGGCAGAAGTTCCGCCCAATTATTAGTTTTGCATTGCGTTTTTTTCAAAAAATTTGACCGTTGACCGTGGATTTTTAAAAAATCCACGGTCAACGGTCAAATTTTTTAATTTTTAAATTTTATTTCAAAACTTAAAAATCACACCAAGCCGAGCGCCATTCTTCCAAATGGTTTTGCAAAATCCAATCTTTTTTCACCCATTCGCGCAAGGTGTTGCCCGCCAAAGCAGCAGAATCCAAATCGTTGATGTGTTCGCGGATGGCATTCATCCACGCTTTGGGCGTATTTTCCACCAAGGTCACTGGAAATTGGCTGCGGGCATACGGTCCAAAATTGCTGGCCACAACGGGATAACCCAAAATGCCGTATTCCAACAACTTCAAATGGCTTTTGCATTCGTTAAAAGCATTGTGCGCCAAAGGGGCAATGGCCAAATCCAAATTCAAAGATGCCAAATAAGCCGGATATTCTGGCGTAGGCACGCCGCTATGCCATTCCACAATATCGCGGATTTCCTCAGGGCACATTCCAAAAAAGACCCATTCCACTTCATTGGCCAAACGTTTGACCACTTCAAAAATTTCTTGCAAATCACCGCGATGCGAAATGCCGCCTGTCCAACCTACGCGCGGCTTTTTGCCTTGTTTGCGTTTGGGCGTTAAATTGCCCCATTTGGTGTTGTCCAAATAATTGGGAATGATGCGAATATCATCAATGTATCGCGAGTAAACTTCTTTTAAAGGTTCGGTTGTCACCACAAAACGATCACAAAATGACAATGCTTTTTCCAAACGTTGGGCCAAATCTTTGGCAATATGCACATAATGGTCAGAAGAAACATTGACTTGGGTAATAAAATCGTCCAACTCATAAACCAAACGCATTTTGGAATAACGCCGATAATTCTGCAAAAAGCGCAACTGGTCATCGGAAATTTGGCGTTGCAAATACAAAGTATCGGCTTGAAAAACTTCCAAATCAAAGGGGTTAAAATGTTGCGCACTCAAAAAACCATCAATCAATCCGGCTTTTTGCACGGCGTAAAAAGGTTCAATAACACGATAATGGCCGCAACCCATATTGTCTGCATTGAATGCCATCACGCGCGGCAAAGGTTTAAAAGACAAGCGCATTTTGGAAACTTCGGGCACATTGCTTAATTGAAACGGATTCAAACGGCTTAAATTGATATTGTAAAAAGGATCTTGTGCCATTTGCGGCAACCAATTTTCCAGCAAACGCACTTCATCCGAATCGGTAATCAAATCGGCAGGTTTGTCGTTTAAAACAATTAAAGAAATCCACGGCAACCACACCAAATTTTGTTGGGTTTGTTGTATGCGCATGGAAAAATCAACACAAGCGGCATGGTCTAATTTTTCCCAAGAAGTATCCAAACCGCCGGTTAAAGTCCACGTTTCTCTTCTTAACAAAAAGGCATCAAAGGTTAAAGCAGAAGGATTTTGCGTTATCAACTGCCTTGCAAAATGCCCTTTTTCATCAAAATGCGTGCCTTGACCAAAGTGCGTTGCCGTGCCAACCGAGCCCAAAATCAAGGCATTGCCAAGCAAATTGCCTTGTTTGTTCAAAACGCGCGGAGCAACGGCACCCACATTCGGCATATTCAAATAAAGCGCCAACTTGGAAAATCCGCTTTTGTCCGCCCAAAGCGCATCGCAACGCGAGATAAAAATCAAAGGCGATGAACTTTGTTCCACCAACAAATTCACCATTAAGGTTTCCGTTTGGTCTTCTTGAATCAAATAAAAAGCCAAATTGGATGGCGGATTTTGGTCTACAGAATCCAAATAATCCAACACTTGCGAAGACAGTTTGGGAGAAACCAAAACGGCAAATTGCGTGTTTTCAAATTGCGCAACCGTTTTTTCTACAAAATGCCGCATGAAAGCAAGATCATCCAAAGCCAAGCTAATCCACAAAACTTCTTCATGGACCACACTTTCGGGCAAAACTTCAAATGTGCCAGGCACAATGCCTTCTTGAATATGAAAAGAAGGCATTTTTTGACAAAGCCATGGTTTAACATTGCCCGAGCGTTTTAAAATGCGTTCTTCAAAACGATGGTAAAGCACATCAGCAACATGACCAATGGCTTTTTTGCCGTGTTGTTGCCACAACAAAAACAAAGCAGCGTAAATTGGATTAGGTGCGGACAAATCCAAACCGCCCAAATTTTGAAGCGATGGAAGATGAAAAAAAACGCCATCACCCACATAATCATGAGCTAAAAAATAATCGGGGGAAAAATCCGGTTTGAAATAAGGATTGACCACATTGCCATCTTCATTAATGGCATCTTCATCCACATAAAAAGCTTTCCATTCCGGTTTTTGAAGCAAACGCTCTGCCAAAAAAGGCAAGGCATAAGGCAACAAATTGTCGCCCGATTCCAAAACAATGGCGTAATCGACCGTGCTTTTTAAGATTTCTTGGTTTAAATCAGCCCAACAATTTTGGCTGTCTTTGACTTTTAACCAAGAAAGACGTTTCACCGATTGCAATTCTTCTGGCGGGTCAAAATCGGCCAAAATGCGCACGGAAAAATCATCGTAATAAAGGCGCGCCAAAGCATTTAAAGAAAGAGACAAGGTGTTGATTTTTTCAAGTTGCGCAACCAAAAACAATTCAAAATGCGGGACACGTTGTTGTTCTTGGAAAAATTTATCCAGCGCCACGGCTTCATGTTGGGCAATATTGTGCGCGGCCAGCAAAGAATAATAAGCGCTTAACACTTCGCTTTGCGGCGTCACCGGAAAATGCACTTCGCTTTCGCGGATGATTTTTTTGGCAAGCGATTCAGGCAAAAAATAACCATCATAAACTTCATTGGCCAGGGCAAAAATTTCTTTTAAATCTTTCAAGCCATAATCTTTTTGCAAAACGCCAAACCATTCTACAAAATCTTGGCGTGTTAAAACGCCCCAACGCGCTTGCATACAAAGCATCAAAGCCGTTGCAAATGCAACCGATGCGGCTTTTTTTTCTATGCCTTCTATTGAAAAATCCACGGTCAACGCCCATTTTTTTCCAAGATCAGAAAGCAACCAGTTGCATGCGGCTGGCAAACTCATATCCGCGCCTTTGATTAAAAAACTGGCCATGGACATCAAGCGATTCACTTGCCAATAAGCAGTTTTATTGGTTTGGTTGGTGGTATTACCCAAACAATACAAAATGGGTTCCATCAGATATTCCGCTGCAATTTGCCCATTTTTTTGATGAAAAAAAGTAATTTGTTCATTATGGCGCCGCCAATAAGTAAAATTGCCGGCATTCAAAAAAGCAGGACCATTTTGTTCTTCCAAAGCTTTCATCAAACAAACTTCACCAATTTGGCGAATGGGCGAATTTTCCAACATTCTTAAAAAAGGCAACACCGTTTGCGTTTTGAAAACCAGAGCAGTCATGGCAATAAAATTGCCGTAAACAAAATAAGGCGACAAATAAACTTTATTTTGAAAATCAAGCGGAAAAGGAATGTAACCTCTGCCTTGATGGATATTGCCTTTTTCATCCACAGAGTGTGCCTGCCAACCAAATGCATAATAAGAAGCATCGGGTGCGTTTGCAATGGCTTGTTGCGCGGCTTCTAAAAAATGCGATTCATACCAATCATCAGCACAAAGCAAAACGCAATAATCTTCTTTGGCAAGAGAAAAACCTTTCACAATGTTGGGCAATGAACCAATATTTTCTTCATTTTGGATAAAATGCACACGCGAGTCAGCCAAATAAGGCTCCACAATCTCCAAGGTGTTATCGGTTGAACAATTGTCCAAAATATACAACTGCCAATCGGTATGCGTTTGATTCAAAACCGACAAAATGGCTTCTTCAATAAATTTTCCGTGATTGTATGAAGGCATGACCACAGCAATGGTTGGCATGGTTTATTCCTTTTGAAAATAAGGATTATTCACCAAAGGATTTGGCAAAACTTCTCCTTTAAATGTTTGCAAATTCACCCAATACGGCGTATTCCATTCTTTTTGTTTGCGCCGCAAATGCAAATTATAAACATCAATAGGTTGTTGCAACATCATCCAATCCAATTTGTTTTCTAAACAAATTTTGCAAAGCGGATTTTGGCGGCGCAAATGTTGTAAATCGGTTAATTCTATTTTTAAATAATCAGCCAAATACGCAAATTCTGGAGAATAAACACCACAACAAAGTGGAACCGTGCCATCGTAATTTAAAACAACTTGTTTTTCTAATAAATCACAACTTGTGCTTTTGGGATTATTTTGATTGATTTCAAAAACTTCTTTTGTGCTAAAACAAAGCCGATTTAAAACGGCCTTGTCGTTTTGATTCAAATAATTTTCATCACAAGAATAAATCATATTTTCCAAAGGCATAAAATAAGCCAAACCGGTAAAAAATCCAAAATTCAATTTTTGAGTAAAATCATACATATTTTTGATATTGTCATCGCAATTATCTTTGTAAATTAAATAAAAAATATGCACATTTAAATTTTGGTTATTTTCATCCATTATTTTTCTTAAATGAATTAAATTCTTTTTAACCAATTCTATATCGCCGCCTTTGTGCCCTTTTTGATACATTTCTTGCGCAAAACCAGAAACTGTGATGCGCAACATATCGGGCGGATAATGAAGCAACAAAGACAAATCCATTTGGGTGTTGAAATTGGAAGAAAGGCCAAAATGGATATTTTCATTGTATAAATACGCCAAAATTTCATCAATTTGCGGATGAATCAATGGCTCGCCCCAGTTGTAAAGCGCCACTGTCAAAGGCAAATTGTTTTTGGCGCAGTCGTTGCGTGCTTTATCAACCAAACGTTGAAACAAGGCAGGCGGCATAAAACCTTTGGGGCGCACCATGCTTAATTTTTCTTTAAAATTGCCAACAGGACAAGAAGGACAACGCAAATTGCAAGTGCCGGTGATATCAATCAAATACAACATTTTTTGCCTTCCACTTATTCAAGGCACAAGTTGAAATGCGAAAGCGTTTGTTTTTTTTGGGTTTTACCCCCCCCCCCCCCATTTTGCGATGCAAAAAACCATTTTCAGCAACGCTAATTAAGGTTTTCAAAAAAGGTTGTGGGTCAATTTCAAATTCCGGATGGTCTTTTAAAAAAGCATGAACCGCCGTCATGGGTGAATTGCCTTTGTGCCAAGGACGTGGTTCGGGAGAAGAATCTGATTGTAAAGTTTCCACAATGGTATCCAATACCACGCAATAAGAATTTTCAGAAACCAAAGGCGCATACAATTCCAATTCTTTTAAAACATGCGCAAAAGTGTGATTGGAATCCAAAAAAAGCAAAATGGTGGAATAATTTTGGGCAAAGTTTTTTACTTTTTCTGCCATTTTTAAATCAATCGAAGAACCTTCAAACATGGTAATCAAATGGCTTAAAGGATGATTTAAAATTTCCGTTTTGTTGTGTTTTCTAATATCAATATCAATGCCCAATACTTGGCGATTTTTATTTTCTTTTTCACAATAATCAATCAATGCCAACATAGATGCCGAAAATATTAAAGAACCGCCATGCGCAATGCCTGTTTCAATAATTAAATCCGGTTTGATTTTCCAAATTAATTCTTGCATTAAAACAATATCATTGGGATATTGAATAATAGGTCTGCCCAACCAATTAAAATTATAACTATATTTGTTTTTAACAGAAACATTTAAAAAATGTTCGGCACTTTGTTTTAATTCTTCATTATGCGCATAACTTAAAATGCGTTTTTGTTTTTCTAATTCAAATTCTTGAATGGGATCCATTTTATAAAAACTTTCTAATTCAACAATTTATTTTTTGTAGATAAATAAACAAATAAAAAAACAAAAAAAATCCACGGTCAACGTTTAAAAAATTTTAAAAAAATTTTGGCGTTGACCGTGGATTTTTTTATTCCGGAATTTTTTCCAATTCTTTTTGAATATTTTCAATGTTGCGCTGGTGTTGCGCAATGCGCTCTTGTGCTTTTTCTTGTTGCGCTTGTTTTAAGGCGCGCTCTTCGCTTTCCAATTCTTGCGACAAAATCAAACGGCGATCTTTGTCGCGCGCTTTTTGGTCGCTGACTTGCACTTTGGGAAAAGTAGGATCGGTGCCCACTTTGGCATTTTTACTGGAATAAGTTTTTTGCCCTTCTGGCGCCGGAATGCTATTGACCGGTTGCGAAGGCAAGGCTTGGCATTGTTTGTTGATTTTTTTATTGGTGATGGTGACGGCACCCGTTTCTTCATCCACACAACGATAAAGCGTTTGCGCCATCAACGGCATAGACAACATTGCCACACTTAAAATGCCAACAATTTTTTTCATTTTGTGTTCCCTCTTTTTTTAAAAAAACCTGTTTATTTTAACGGCAAAGCCGCTTGGAAATAAAATTCCACGGTCAACCGTCCATTTTTTTTTAAACTTTATTCCACCGTGACGCTTTTGGCCAAATTGCGCGGTTTATCCACATCCGTGCCTTTGACCAACGCCGCGTGGTAAGCCAACAGTTGCAAAGCCACCACGTGCAAAATGGGCGACAAAGCGCCGTAATGCTCGGGCAAGCGCAAAATATGCACGTGCGGGTTTTCAGCAACATCGGCATTGGAATCCGCAAAAATATAAAGCTCGCCGCCGCGCGCTTCTACTTCCTTTAAATTGGATTTGAGTTTGTCTATCAAAACATCGTTGGGTGCTACCACAATCACCGGCATATTGGAATCAACCAAAGCCAATGGTCCGTGTTTTAATTCGCCAGCAGGGTAGGCTTCGGCGTGAATGTAGGAAATTTCTTTTAACTTCAAAGCGCCTTCTAATGCGATTGGGTAATGCCGCCCGCGCCCTAAAAATAAGGCATGCGATTTGTTGGCAAAACGCTTTGCCCACGCCACAATGGGCGATTCCAAATTCAACACCTTAACGATGGCGGCAGGCAAATGCCGCAATTCGTCCAAAAATTGCGATTCTTGATTTGCTGGCAACTTCCCGCGTATTTTGGCAAGCAAGAGTGTTAATAAAAACAAAGCAACCAGTTGCGTGGTGAAGGCTTTGGTGGAAGCCACGCCAATTTCTGGCCCTGCGCGCGTTAAAAAAGAAAGCGCGCAGAGTTTGGTCATTGCCGATTCAGGCACGTTGCAAATGGCAAGCGTTTTGGGTTGATTTAAAGCCATGGCGTGTTGAATGGCGGCGATGGTATCTGCCGTCTCGCCCGATTGCGAAATGCCCACCACCAACTGTTTGGGGTTGGCAACCGAACTTCTATAACGGTATTCGCTGGCAATTTCCACCGTGCAAGGAATTTGGGCGATGGCTTCCAACCAATAGCGCGCCGTCATTCCTGCGTGGGCAGAAGTGCCGCAAGCCAGAATTAAAACGCTTTCTACGTCTTTTAAAATAGCCAAAGCCTTGTTGCCAAAAATTGCCGCATCCAAAGTTTTTGCGGTGCCGAGAATTTCTAATGTGTCGACAATGGCTTGCGGTTGTTCAAAAATTTCTTTTTGCATGTAATGCCGAAAATTGCCCAATTCCACAGCGGCGGCAGAAAGTGCGGTTTCATAAATTGGGCGCTCAATTTTTTGGTTGGTTTTGGCACAACGAATTTCAAAGGATTTGGGCGTTAAACGCGCGCAATCGCCGCTTTCCAAATGCAGCATTTTTTTGGTGACTTGCAAAAGCGCCGAAGCATCGCTTGCGGCAAAAAAGCCATCTTCTGCCAAACCGATTAAAAGCGGCATATGTTGGCAAGCAATAACCACTTCGTGCGGATTGTTAGAATCAATCACGGCAATAGAAAACGTGCCTTCCAAATCTTGCACGGCGCGGCAAACGGCTGAAAAAAAGTCTGTTTCGCTTTGGCAGTATGCGTGAATCAAATGCGCAATGCTCTCTGAATCGGTGTCTGATTCAAAGGTGTAGCCCAAGCCTTCTAAGCGGTGGCGCAGATTTTCAAAATTTTCCACAATGCCGTTGTGCACCACGGCGATATTTTTGGAAATATGCGGGTGCGCGTTTTTTTCACACGGTGCGCCGTGCGTTGCCCAGCGCGTGTGGGCAATGCCCGTGAAAGCTTTTAAGTTTTGTGATTCTGATTCTAATGCCACAACGCGCCCCACTGCGCGGCGGCGAACGATGGCATTATCCGAAACAATCGCCAAGCCCGCCGAATCGTAACCGCGGTATTCTAATTTTTTCAAACCTTCCAACAAGTTCGGCACAATATTGCGCATTGCCGCCGCTGCCACAATTCCGCACATAAAAAAAATCTCAAAAAAATCAAAAAAATAAAAAAAATGAAGAAATTAAACCATAAACCTTATTTTAAAAAAAAATTAAAAAAATCCACGGTCAACCCAAATTTTTTTTGCTTTTTTGAATTTTTTACAAAAATTTCACAATTTTTAAAAAAATTTGGCGTTGACCGTGGAAAAATAGACAATCCGCTTTTTTAATCAACTTGTTTTTTTGTTTTATGATTCGCGGCAGTTTGGGCGTTATTCTTTCCTTTGGCATGCTGTTTTTGGGCATTGCTTTTATTTTTATTGCCGATGGTTTATTGGTCAGTTCCACCGCCATTATTTTAAAAAATCAAGCGCAATGGGTCACCGGAATTATCACCGCTTGCCTTTTTGTTGGCGCGCTTTTGGGCATTTTTTTTACGCCCAAACTCATTGCCAAAATTGGTTTTGTCAGAAGTTATGCCGTTATTAGCGCCGTTTTTGCCTTGATTACTTTAATGCACACCACAACGGACAATCTTTTTTCTTGGGGCATTTTTCGCGTGGTGGTGGGTTATTGTTATTATTCCATTGTGCTCATTGCTGAAACTTGGCTCAACGCCCGCGCCATTGACCAAATTCGCTCGCGGGTTTTGTCGTTTTATGAAATTGTGTTTTATTTGGGGTTCATCAGTGGCACGCTGATTATGGGTTTGGATTTGCCAACACTTTGGATTTTTATCATCGCCACAGGCTTTGTGATTTTGGGGCAAATTCCGCTCAATTTAACGTTTATTAAAGCCCCGCAAATCAAAAAATCCCAAAAAACGCCGTTTTCACTCTTTCAAATTGCGCCTTTGGCTTTAATCACAAGCATTGCGGCAGGGCTTTTGATGAATGGCTTTTTTACGATGGCACCGCTTTATGCCATTTCTGCTGGCAAAACCACGTTTGAGGCAAGCTTATTTATGATAGTCGGGATGTTGGGCGGGCTTTGCGCGCACACTTTTTGCGGAAAAATTTCAGACCATTTTGGCAGACGCATCACCATTATTGGTTTTAGCATTGTGGCGCTTGTGGCCAGTTTGCTTCTTTTTTTAACGGAAAACACAACTTTTGGCTTTTTTGCTTCTTCTGTTTTTTTGGGGGGGGGCATTTGTGTTTTGTATTCCTTGGCACTTGCTCGCGCCAACGACCATTTGAACGACAAAACCTTATCGGTTGAAATTGGCAAGCGCTTGCTTTTTTGTTATTTGGCAGGCTCTTTTGCATCACCCATTGTCATTGGCGTTTTTTTGCACATTTGGCAAAGCGCAGGCTATCCCTTGTTTAATGTATTTGTCAGCGCCATTTTGCTGATTTTTGCTTTAAGCCAAAAAAACTTACCGCCCAAACAACGCAAACAATTTGAACATCACGGCGGTTTAAGTTTGATTTTTGAAAAAAATTCTCATTCATCCATTCACCATTATGATTAATTCATCTTCGCACTTTGGTTTTCCTTTGGAAACCCTTTTGATTTTCACTTTCACCATTTTGTTTTCGCTTTATTTGGATTTGTTTGCGCACCGCAAACATCAAGCCATATCCGTTCAAAATGCCGCGTTGTGGTCTGTTTTTTGGATTAGCTTGGCATTGCTTTTTTATGTTTACTTAGGACTTCGGTTCAATTGGAATTGGGCTAATTTGTATTTGTCGGGTTATGTTTTGGAAAAAAGTTTATCTGTGGATAACTTAATGGTTTTTATGGCTATTTTCACTTCTTTTGGCATTCAACAAGAATTGCAACACCGCATTTTGTATTGGGGCATTTTGGGCGCTTTGGTCATGCGAGCCATTTTTGTGTTAATTGGCACCGGTTTATTTGCCGCCAGTCCTTTTGTTGGTTTTTTGTTTGCCGCATTTGTCATTTGGAGCGCCTTGAAAATGCTGCAAGCCTTAGGCAAACAAAATGTGGCCATTCACGATTATTCCAACCATTACAGCGTGCGCTGGACACAACGTTTTTTTGCAATTTATCCCAAATTGTTTTCTTTTCAATTTTTTGTCAAAGATTCGCAAATTCCCAATGAAAACCGCTGCCTTTTAACGCAACAAGCCAAAATTTACGCAACGCCCGCATTTTTGTGCTTAATTGCCATTGAAGCCTCTGATGTGGCATTTGCCTTTGATTCTGTTCCTGCTGTCATTGCCGTAACACAAGAACCTCTTTTGGTTTATGCCGCCATGATTTTTGCCATTTTGGGTTTGCGCAGCCTTTATTTTGTGCTTATTGCTTTAACCAATCGTTTGGTGCATTTGGACAAAGCCGTCATTGCGTTGTTGTTTTTTATCGGCTTAAAAATGGCTTTGCAATCCTTTAACCACGCTATTTTTGATTCTGGCTTGCACATTCCCAATCACATCAGTTTAAGCATTGTGTTGGGCACGCTTTTTGTTGGCGTTATTTGTTCTTTTCTTTTTCCATCCCAAAAACAACCTTAAAAAAATCCACGGTCAACCTGTTATTTTTTTAAAATTTTAAAAATTTTTGAAGGTCGACCGTGGATTTTTTAAAATGGCTTTGAACATTGTTTGGAAAATGGCTTATGAAAACCCAATGGCAACAATTATTAAGCGCGCAACGCCAACCGTTTAAAAATACAACCGGCAATGCCGAGCGCACTTCTTTTCAACAAGATTTTGACCGCATTATTTTTTCTTCATCGTTTCGGCGTTTGAAAGACAAAACGCAAGTTTTTCCGCTTTCACATTCCGATTACGTTCGCACGCGCTTAACGCATAGTTTGGAAGCGTGTTCGGTTGGGCGTTCATTGGGCACGTTGGCAGGCAAAGCAATCATTGAACGGCACAATTTACAACACGTGGAATCCAGCGATTTTGGCGCCATTGTTTCGGCAGCAGCATTGGCGCACGACATTGGAAATCCGCCTTTTGGGCACGCCGGCGAAGATGCCATCCGTTTGTTTTTTAAAAACAATTCTTCTCTTTTGCAAACTTTTTCACCAGCGCAACAAAACGATTTTTTAAATTTTGAAGGCAATGCGCAAGGTTTTCGCATTTTAACCACTTTGCAAGGTCGGCAACAGCGCGGTTTAGAACTCACCAGCGCGGTTTTAGGCGCGTTTCTGAAATATCCCAGAGCGTCTTTTTTAAAGGAAAATTTGGCGGGCGCCTCCGCCAAAAAATTTGGTTTTTTTGATTCTGAGCGCTTGATTTTCAATGAAATCGCCCAAGATTTAAACTTAAAAAAACGCAGTGAAAACGCTTATTTTCGGCATCCACTCGCATTTTTGGTGGAAGTGGCAGACGATATTTGTTACTTAATTGTAGATTTGGAAGATGCTGCACGCTTAAACGTTGTTTCGTATTCAACTGCCGAAGAATTGCTGCGCGCATTTTTGCCGCAAAACGAACATTTGAAAAAACGTTTAAATGCATTGGGCGACAACCAATCGCGATTGGAATATCTTCGCGCCAAAGCCATTGGTGAATTGGTCAATTGCGCCGTTGCCAGTTTTTTGGATTCCGAAAACGCTATTTTAAACGGCACTTTGGATGAAAATATTTTGCGCATTTGCCCTTTGAATGCCGCCGTTTTGGAATTGCAACATTTTGCAACGCAAAACATTTACAACGCCAAAAGCGCTTTGGAAATTGAAATTGCCGGTTTCCAAGTGATTGCGCATTTGTTGGATTTATACCACAGCGCGATGGAAGACCCTTCATTGACGCGGGAAAAAATGATTCTTTCTATTTTGCCTGCACAATTTTTACAAAACGGCAAACCCCATGAAAATCCTTACCAACGGCTTTTAAGCGTGGTGGATTTTGTCTCCGGAATGACCGATTCTTACGCCGTTGCGCAATACCGAAAATTAAGCGGAATCGGCATTTTTTCCAATTAAAAAATTGTTTTTATTCAAAAAAACATTTTTTCCACGGTCAACGCTTTATTTTTTTTAAAATTGAAAATTTTTCAGAGTTGACCGTGGATTTTTGTAAAAGAACAAAAATAAATTTATTTTTTCGGGGGGGTAAAAAGCGCTTGGGCAATTTTTTGAATGTGATTTTGGGAAAAAATCGCACCCAGCGGCAAAGTTTTTGCCCAGTTCGCCACTTCAAAACAAACAGGCGCTTGAATTTGATAAAGTTCAAGCAAATGCACCAACAACAAAAAAGTCAAATGCACATCTTCTTGAAAATAACGATGCGCAAAATGCGCCACCCAAATTTTGTTGCTTTGAATCATCGGAGCCAAAATATTTTCAAATGCTGCAATAGAGTGAATTTTTTGACTCAATTCAAAGGCATTATGAACATCGTAATGCTGAGTTAAAGGCGGCAAGGCATCAGACGAAACATGCAATTTTTTTAAAAGTTGCTGCAATTCTTCATCCATTTGCAACAACTTGTGCGAAGAAAAATCATCCCATTCTTTGTAAAAATAAATAGGATTTTCATAAGCATACTTTTGGCCAAACAAGCCAAAAAGTCTTGCGGTATGCAAAAGCGGATTAGAATTGGAAAGCGCTACATTTTCAATTTTGGGCAACAGCACAACCGGTTTTTGTAAAACCCGCTCCCAAAATGCCTTCAATTTTTGCGGATTTTCCACTTGATTGAAAGCAAGATAATGCAAAGCACGACAAGACAAAATTTGATGATCGCGCGCAATATAGGGAACGCGCGCAAATGCAAACAACGCTTGATGATGCGGCAAAATCAAGCGCGCAAAAAAAACAAAACCATTGCTGCCCACAATAGAACCCAAAAGCGTGGTGCTTTTCAAAAAAGGCGCAATTTTTCTTAACACATTTTCAATTAAAAAACCCGGACAAGTCAGCAACACGCAATCGGCATGGTTGATTTGTTCTTCAAAATCCACCAAATGGCGCGCGGAAAAAATGCTTGAAACATTTAGTTTTTTTGCCAAAATGTTGCCCAAATTGCCGTTGCCAATGATGACGATTTTTTTCAATGCTTCATTCTTTCTTTGAAAAAATTTTCTTTCAAAAAAATAAAAAAAATAAAAAAAAAATAAACGTTGACCGTGGATTTTTTTTAATTGAACTTTAAACCGATTCCAATGCACGCACGTTGGTGCGTTGATTAGGATCAAAAAGCAATTCTTTGATATCCAAAATCAACACGATTTTGCCGTTGGAAAGTGTGGTCACCCCCGCAATGCCTTTGGGGCGAAAACCTTCCAAAGATTTCACCACGGCATCATCTCTGCCCGCAAAACTATCCACGCCCAAAATAAAACTGCGTTCTGCCGTTTGAATGGAGACGCCATAACCCGGATAACGCTCTTGCGGCCAGCCCAGCAATTTAACCAAAGAAACCACCGGCAACACTTCGCCGCGCACCACCAAGGTTTCTTTGCCGCCCACTTCTTGGATTTGCTCTTTGTCAATAGGCAAAATTTCACGCACCAGTGAAAGCGGCAAAGCAAAAGGTTGTTCGTCCAATTGCACAATCAAAACCGGCAAAATCGCAAGCGTTAAAGGCAGCGAAATCACAAAAACCGAGCCTTTGCCCAACTCCGAGCGGATTTCAATAGAACCATTGAGTTTTTGAATATTGGTTTTCACCACATCCATCCCCACGCCGCGCCCAGAAACACTGGATATTTGCGTTTTGGTGGAAAATCCGGGTAAGAAAATCAAATTCAAACTTTGGCGGTCATCCAAAGTGTTGGCTTCTTCCTCAGAAATCAAACCTTTTTCAATGGCTTTGGCACGAATATGTTCGGGGCTCATCCCTTTGCCATCATCGGCAATCATCAACACAATGTGGTCGCCTTCTTGACGCGCTTCCAAGCGTACCAAACTTTTTTCGGGTTTACCATAAGAGCGGCGCTCTTCGGGCGTTTCAACACCGTGGTCAACGGCGTTCCTAACCAAGTGAATCAACGGATCCGCCAAGTCTTCAATCATCGTTTTGTCGACTTCGGTTTCTTCACCCGCCATCACCAATTCAATGTTTTTGCCCATTTGGCGCGCCAAATCCCGCGCGATGCGTGGGTATTTTTGAAAGAGTCTGCCAATGGGTTGCATGCGGGTTTTCATCACGGAATTTTGCAAATCCGAGACCAACAAATCCAGTTGATTGACCGCTTGATCCAATGCGTGCAAAGTTTCGGTATCGTTTTTGCCAGCCAAAATATCACTTCTTAAACTGGTGAGCCGATTTTTGGTTAAACCAATTTCGCCCGACAAATTCAAAACTTGGTCAAGCCGCGCAGTATCCACCCGAATGGTGGTTTCTCTGTTGCTTTCAACCGAACGTCTACTATTGACAGCGCTGGGCGCGGCTTTGGGCGCAGAAGATGCAACATTGTGCATTGCGGCAGCGCTTGCGGTATTTTGCACGGCAACGGGTGGCGTATTGTTTTGCGTCATTGCGGCATGCACCGCATTCCAATCCGGTTCATTGGAAACATTGGAAGAAGATGGCGCATTTTGCGCAGGATTTTCCACGGTCGACGCGGATTTTTTTTCATTTTGCATTTCAGCAGGAACATCCGTTGTCAGCGCCTTACCTTCCACCACATCTTTTAAAGATTGCAAAATGGTGGCATCGGCTGGTTTGGGTTGCACCATTTGTTGCAATTCGTCAAACATTTGGTGCACGCCTTGCGTTGCCGCCATAATGATATCCATGAGTTCAGGCGTTAATTCCAATTGTCCGTTGCGCAATTTATCAAAAATATTTTCTGTTAATTGGCAAAGCGTAACCAATTCAACTGCATTCAAAAAGCCGGCACCGCCTTTGATGGTATGAAAACCGCGAAAAACATCGTTTAACAAACTGCGGTCATCAGGTGTTTTTTCCAATTCCACCAGTTTGTTATCCACATCGCTTAAAAGATCATAAGCTTCTTGCAGAAAATCCTGTAAGAGTTCTTCCATGCCGGCAAAATCACTCATGTTTATTCTCCTAGAAGCCAAGATTGGCTAACAATTCATCCACTTGTTCTTGATTGACCACCACATCGGTGCGCCCTTGCGATTTAATCACCGGACCTTGCAACATATGATTAACAGCAGGCGTTTTTTTGTCATCCGGCACCACTTGCAACAAAACGCTCATCAAACTGCTTTCCAACTCTTGTGCAACCTCAATGATTTTTTTGATGACTTGGCCGGTTAAATCTTGAAAATCTTGCGCCATCATCATTTCATTGAGTTGCTTATGCAAAATGGCATTTTTTTGCGGCAGTTCTTCGCTTAAAAACGCTTGCGTATCCAAAGACAATTGGCGCAAACCTTGCGCATCCAATTGATTGGCAAACAATTGCGCCCAACGATGCGACAAACCTTGTGCCGTTTGATTAACCGAATCCAACACCGGGCGCGCCGTATCAGTGGCATTGAGCACTTTGCAAGCGGCTTGTTCGGTTAAATTGGCAACGTATTCCAAACGCGCTTTGGTATCCGGCATGGCTTCAATGCTTTTTTCCAGCATTTTGTCATAGCCCAACTTGCGCAAAGTATCATGCAATGTGCGCGTCATTTGTCCCAGTTGATTGAATACGTTTTCTTGCGCATTCCAATTGTTTTCCACGGTCAACGCAGAATTTTTTTGAAAATTATTCACCGAATCTGCCGCATTTTTTAACATTTGTGTTTGTTCGGGCGTAGGCGATGCAACTTTTGCTTGCAAAGGCGGCACAGATGCTTGCACATTTTGTGGCAAAGCATCATGAGCTTGATTGTTTGCCGCAATAGAATCAAATAAGGCTTCTAATTCGTCAGAATCGTTGGTGGCAGTCATGGTGGTTGCTCCTTATTTGCCCATTTTTTCAAAAATTTTGTTGAGTTTTTCGGACATCGTGCCTGCTGTAAAAGGCTTGACAATGTAGCCGCTGGCACCCGCTTGCGCAGCCGCAATGATGTTTTCTTTTTTGGCTTCCGCCGTGACCATCAAAACGGGCAGATTTTGCAAAGCCGGCGTTGCGCGGATATTTTGCAAAAGGGTTAAACCGTCCATATTCGGCATATTCCAGTCGGTCACCACAAAATCAAAACCGCCTGATGAGAGTTTTTCCAACGCCACTTTGCCATCTTCTGCTTCATCAACATTGGTAAATCCCAATTCTTTCAACAAATTACGAACAATGCGCCGCATAGTAGAAAAATCATCCACCACTAAAAATTTAATTTTGGGGTCTACCGCCATTTGTTTCTCCTTTTTTCAATGTTTTTTAATGTTTTTCCAACAAAGGCCGCAAGGTATCTGCCAGCGCCACGGCATCAAATTTGGCAACATAAGCATCCACCCCCACATTTTTGCCCATTGTTCTATTGGCCTCAGAAGACAACGAAGAATGCATAATCACCGGCACATCTTTAAAACGGGCATCGCCTTTGATGTTTTTGGTTAAAACATAGCCATCCATCTCCGGCATTTCGGCATCCACCAAAATCAAGCGCACTTCATCGCGCATATCGCGCCCAGTTTGCTGAACGTGCATGGCAATGGCTTGAAGACGCGTCCAAGCCTCTTGTCCGTTGGTGGCGTGTTTGTGGCGCACGCCCAATTTGTCCAATACTTCGGCAATTTTGCGCCTTGCCACAATAGAATCATCGGCAAAGAAAACACATGCATTGGAATCAATATGTGCGGCAGGAATATCCATCACCATGGAATCCCCAAAAGCATTGGTTAAAATTTGTTCCACATCCAAAATGGAAACCAAATTGCCGTTGTCTAATTCAATAACCGCGGTAATCAAACATTGATTGGCACTTAAAACGCTTTCCGGAGCCTTCACACGGTCCCAATCTACACGAATAATGCGATCAACTTCATGCACCAAAAAGCCCAATGTGCGCTGGGAATATTCCGCCACCATCATTGTTTTGCCCAAACCTTCAGATGAACCGGTTAATTGCAAAAAAGAAGACAAAGACAAAACAGGAATGGCATTGCCACGCAAAGAAATCAATCCTTCTACGCCGTGCGGCATATTCGGGGTTTTGGTAATGTGCGGCGTTCTGCCAACTTCACGCACTTTAAAAACATTGATGCCAAAAATTTCTTTGGTGCCCAAGTTGAAAAGCAAAATCTCCATTTTGTTGGAGCCTGCCAAACGCGTGCGGGCATCAACCGTTGCCAATAGATTTTTATTTTCAGTTTGTTCTTCCATCAAAATCTCCTAGGAAATCGCCTTCAAGCGCCGTGCCAAGGTTTCAGACAAGCGCAAGGGGTCAAACTTCGGCACGTATTCATCCACGCCTACGGATTTGCCTAATTCCTGATTGGATAAGCTTGATAAGCTTGAGTGCATAATCACTGGAATGTCGTTCAAACGCGGGTCGGTTTTGATTTTTTTGGTCAAAATATAACCATCCATCTCCGGCATTTCAATGTCGGTTAAAACAAGTGCCACGCTATCTCGCGCACGTTTGCCGGTGCTTTGCTCCAAGTTGGCAATTTTGTCTAATTCTTCCCAAAGCAAGCGACCGTTTGCGGCACCAACGCCTTTCACACCCATTGTCTCTAATGTTTTGGCGATTTGTTTTCGTGCCACGCTCGAGTCATCACAATAGTAAACCGTTAAATCGTGGCGGTTCAATTCTTCAACACCGCGGAAGGCAATATCGTTGTCAATGGAAGTTGTTTCAGACAAAACTTTTTCTACGTCCATCAGCATCACAAGCCGACTGTCTTCTAATTCTGTAACAGCCGTTACCAATCCACCCGTTTGCGCCGTCAACATCTCTGGCGGCACGGACATTTTGGACCAATCCAAACGCAAAATGGTATCCACGCCTTCCACCAAAAAACCCTGCGTGTGGCCGGCGTATTCGGTAACAATTAAAATCTCGCGCGGAGTCGTTACCGGAATGCCTGCGTATTTGGCCAAATCAATCACCGGCACCAACACACCACGCAAACTCACCATTCCTTCTACCGCCGCAGGCATATCTGGCGCGGCGGTAATCGTCGGGGTGCGCATGACTTCGCGCACTTTAAAAACATTGATTCCATAAGTTTCTCGGCGATTGGTGCGCGGATCCACTCCTAAAAAAAACAGCAGAATCTCCAACTTATTGGTGCCCGCCAACTTGGTGCGGGCGTCAATACTTTTGAGCAAATCCGACATGCCAATCCCCTTTAATACTTTTTTTATTCAATCAATCGCTAGTTTAAACCAAAGGCCAAATTTTCCACGGTCAACGCTTCTTTTTTTTGAAAAAATTTTGCGTTCACCGTGGAAAAACAAATCTAAAAAAGATTTACATCCGTTCAAAAATAGCGGCAATGCCTTGGCCGCCACCGATGCACATCGTTACCAAACCGTATTTGCCACCTGTGCGTTGCAATTCATAAAGCGCTTTGGTTGCCACAAATGCGCCCGTGCAGCCCACCGGATGCCCCAAAGCAATGGCGCCGCCATTGGGGTTGGTTTTGGCTGGGTCAAAGCCCAATTCATTTGCCACGGCACAAGCTTGTGCGGCAAAGGCTTCATTGGCTTCAATCACATCCATTTGGTCTAAACTCAAACCGGCTTTTTTAAGCGCCAAGCGCACAGCGGGAACAGGACCAATGCCCATAATTTCATGCGGCACGCCTGCCACAGCATAAGAAACCAAACGTGCCATCGGTTTTTGACCAGCGGCTTTGGCGGCTTCTTCGGAAGCCAACACAAAAAAGCATGCGCCATCATTGAGCGATGAAGCATTGCCCGCGGTTACCGTGCCGTCTTTTTTGAAAACAGGTTTCATTTTGGCTAATTTTTCTAAGGTAACTTCTTTGGGATTTTCATCCACATTGAACACCACATCGCCTTTGCGGGTTTTTAAAGTGATATCCACAATTTGCGATTTAAAATGGCCAGCTTTAATGGCGGCAGCGGCACGCGTTTGCGAAGTTAAAGCCAATTCATCTTGCATTTGGCGCGTGATGCCGTATTTTTCTGCGACATTTTCAGCGGTAACACCCATATGCCCAACACCAAATGGGTCGGTTACAACCGAAACCATACCGTCAAAAGCGCTCACATCGCCCATGCGTGCGCCCCAACGCAAATTAGGCAACATATAAGCCGCACGCGACATGGATTCCACACCGCCGCCAATGCCGTATTGCACTTCACCTAACATAATTTGTTGTGCGGTGGTCACAATGGCTTGCAAACCCGAAGAACACAAGCGATTGACCGCCATTGCAATGGAATTGTTTTCATCACAACCAGCATTGACCGATGCCACGCGTGCCACATAAGCATAACGTTTATCGGTGGGCATGGTGTTGCCAACGGTCACATATTCAATGGCTTTGGGATCCACGCCGGAACGCGCAATGGCTTCTTTCATCACCACCGTGGCCAATTCACAAGGTTCCATATCTTTCAAAGAACCACCATAAGCACCGATTGCAGAACGCACAGCACTCAAAACCACAACGTCTTTACTCATTACTTTTTCTCCTCACTTAAAAAATACCTGACCATTTCTGCACACAACAAAAACGGCACAAGCACCGGGCACAACAAAAATTTTCAACCGAACACTTGTTGTTGTAAGCTTTGGCGGCCACAATTTGCTTTGCGCACAGACCAAAGTCGGCAAGGCGCATTTTAAACCAAATTGCCTTGTCTTAAAACAACATAGGCAAAATTGCCGTTTGCCAAAATAAAAATCCACGGTCAACCCTTATTTTTTTTGAATTTTTTTTGGCGTTGACCGTGGAAAAACGTAAAATCACACTATTTTTCAGGATGACGCCATGTTTTCTAATGTCAAAAACAAAAAACAACCATTTAATAAAACATTTAATGCATCTCGAGGGGGGGGGGG
>JBNMHE010000002.1:0-30583 GCA_050872585.1 Rhodocyclales bacterium
AACGCACACGTTCATTGATGGCTTCCAAAGCATAAAACATTTTGGCAACATTGCGCCAAGCCGCTCTACCAAAAGAAACCGGAACGCGTCTTAAAACCACATCGTCTTTTAAAGTTTTTTCCCATTGATTCAAAGAAGAAGACAAGGCTGCACAATGCGGACAACCAAAACTAAAAAATTCAATCACCTCTTGCTTATTGGGATTATCCAAAGTTTGCGGCGTATTCAAAAGCGTGTAATTTTGTGCTGCAAGCGGCATCGCCACAAAAAACAACAAAATCAATCCTATTTTTTTCATTTTAAAAAATCTCCTTGTAACATTTTAAAAAATCTCCTTGTGATTAATTTATTGCACCACTTGCGCCGCAATGCCCGCATTCAACAATTCATTGTGCGTGGCTTTGGCTTCTTTTTCGGTAAAAGGTCCCAAACGAACGCGGTAAAAATTTTGGTCTTTCACGATGAGTTGTTGAATGTTGGCTTCCAAACCCATTAAAGCCAGTTGCGCTTTTTGATTATCGGCTTCATTGGCGCGCGTAAAAGAACCCGTTTGCACAAAGTATTGATTGATTTTAGGCGCAATGGCTTGCAAACCTGCAACTTTGGCATTTCCGCCTTGCGCTTCGGTTTTGCCGGGCAAAATATCGTAAAAAGAAAAACGATTATCGCCTGTAGGATTGCTCATTTTCAAAGGTTGCGTGCGTTGCGGCGCTTTGTTGTTTTGCGCATTTAAATTAAAAGGCAAAGGCGTTTTGTTCAAATACAACACAACCGCACTGCACATCACCACACCCAACACCAAACCGATAAACATTCCAATTAATGTTCCGCCGGCATTTTTTGTTTTATGAGAATTTTTTTTTGCCTTCATTCTGCAACCTTATCCATTCTTTCCGGAGCACCCACACCCAAAATTTGCAAGGCATTTTGCAAAACAATTTGCACGGCATAAGAAAGTGCCAGTTTTGCCAAACTTTCAGATTCATCGGGCACAATAATGCGCGTGGCGTTATACCAAACGTGAAAAAGCGCGGCCAAATCGCGCAAATAAAAGGCAATTTGATGCACGGCCAAATCTTTGGCGCAAGTTTCAATGGTTTCAGAAAAACGAGCAATAAAATCCACAATTTGTAAGGCTTTTTCATCGTTGTTCAACAGCGCAAAATCCGCCTTTTCCAAACGTTTTAAATCGCCTCCCCATTGTTTTAAAAGTGAGGCAATGCGCGCATGCGCATATTGCACGTAATAAACAGGATTGTCCGCACTTTGTTTTTTGGCCAAACCCACATCAAAATCCAAATGCTGGTCGGATTTTTTTAAGGCATAAAAAAACCGACAAGCATCATTGCCCACTTCATTGCGCAACTGCCGCAAAGAATAAAACTCGCCTGTGCGCGTTGACATTGGAATTTTTTCGCCATTGTCATAAAGCAAGGCAAATTGCACCAAAGCAATTTCCAACAAACGCGAATCTTTGCCCAAAGCCTCTATGGCGCCTTTCACGCGCGGAATATAACCGTGGTGATCGGCTCCCCAAATGTTGATTAAGCGATTGAAACCGCGTTCGTATTTGTTCAAATGGTAAGCAATATCCGAAGCAAAATAAGTGTAAATGCCGTTTTCCCGTTGCACAACGCGATCTTTTTCATCGCCAAAAGCAGAAGAACGAAACCATTTTGCGCCGTTTTGGGTGTAAATGTGGCCTTTTTCTTCCAAAAGTTGGACGGCTTTGGCCACCAAACCTTCCTCAAACAAACTTTTTTCAGAAAACCAAATGTCAAAAATGGCACCAAATTCTTTTAAATCGGAGCGGCAATCGCTTAATTGTTCATCCAAAACAAATTGATGCACCACTTGCCATTGTTCGCCCAATAATTTTTTGGCGCGCGCAATATACAAATCCAAAATTTTTTCACGCTCTTTTTTGGCGGATTCATCGGTGCGTTCGGAATCTGGAAAAGCGGGCATTTGATTTAAAAAATCACTTGCCGAATGCACAAAACGATCTAAATGTTGGCCAGCGCGTTGCACAATAAAATTTTCCGCCATCGTTTGAACATAATCACCAAGATAAGCATTAGGCGGAAAAGCAATGTTGTGGATGCCGCGCAAAGCCAAATAACGCAACCACATAGAAAGCGCCAAAATATCCATTTGCCTGCCAGCATCATTGACGTAATATTCCGTGGTTACTTCAAAGCCGGCAAAATCCAAAAGTTTTGCCAAAGAAGCGCCAAAGGCGGCACCGCGCCCGTGCCCAACATGCAAGGGGCCCGTTGGATTGGCTGATACAAACTCCAACAAAATGCGTTGTTGATTGCGCGTTTTGGCGCGACCAAAATTTTCTTTTTCCACAATGGCTTGTTGCGCGCAAAGCCATTTGTTTTCTTTGGTTAATTTAAAATTGATAAAACCGGCGCCGGCAATCTCCACGCTTTGAATCATCGGCGAAATGGGCAACACATCCACAATTTTTTGTGCCAAATCGCGCGGATTTTCTTTTAATAATTTGGCCAACTGCAAGGCAATAGGCGTTGCAAAATCGCCGTGTTCTTTATTTTTAGGACGCTCCAAAACAATAGGCAAATGGGCAGATTCTTCTGCTGCCACGCGTTTTAAAGCGCATTTTAACAAGGCATCAAGTTCAATTTTGGAATCCATGCTTTTTGCTTTTTTGAGCTTTTAAAAAAAGGCATTATAAAAAAATTTAAAAAAATTTTGCGTTGACCGTGGATTTTTTAAAAAATCCACGGTCAACATCAAAAAAATTAAAGAAAACAACTTTACAATAAGCAATTTTTTTCAAAGGAAAACATGCTGTGTTAGCCGTTGTGCATTCTCGCGCGTTGGATGGTTTGAGTGCGCCTTGCGTGCGCGTGGAAGTGCATATTGGTCAAGGTTTGCCAGCCTTTACTTTGGTCGGTTTGCCCGATACCGAAGTGCGTGAATCGCGCGATCGCGTCAGAGCCGCCATCATCAATTCGGGTTTTTCCTTTCCCAATTCCAGAATCACGGTCAATTTGGCGCCTGCTGATTTGCCCAAAGAATCCGGCGGTTTTGATTTGCCCATTGCCATTGGCATTTTGGCGGCAAGTATGCAAATTGCAAGCGATGATTTGGAACAATATGAATTTATCGGCGAATTGTCTTTGTCGGGCGCACTGCACCGAATTTCAGGTGCGCTGGCGCTTGCCCTTGCCGCTAAAGATAGAAAAAGAACATTTATTCTTCCGCCTGAAAGTGCCGCCGAAGCCGCGCTTGTTGCCGCTGAAACGGTTTTGGAAGCGCCATCCCTTGCGGCTGTTTGCGCGCATTTGTCCAGCGATGAAAAATTAAAAGCACCGCAAAAAATTGAACGCGCCCAACTTGGTGTCTACCCTGATTTGTTGGATGTTTATGGTCAATTCCAAGCGCGCCGCGCATTAGAAATTGCCGCAGCCGGCGGGCATTCGCTTTTGATGTCGGGGCCGCCGGGTTCTGGAAAATCTATGTTGGCATCGCGCCTGCCTTCTATTTTGCCGCCAATGACAGATGAACAAGCCAAAGAATCCGCGGCAATTTTGTCTTTAATCAATCAATTCCGTTCAGAAAACTTTGGTATTCGGCAATTCCGCGCGCCGCACCACACGGCAAGTGCGGTGGCGTTGGTGGGCGGCGGCAATCCGCCCAAACCGGGCGAGATATCGCTGGCGCACGCGGGCATTTTGTTTTTGGATGAATTGCCCGAATTTAGCCAAAAAGTGTTGGATAGCTTGCGCGAACCTTTGGAAAGTGGCGAAATCCACGTGGCGCGCGCGGGCAAAAGCGCCACATTCCCCGCGCGTTTTCAGTTGGTTGCGGCGATGAATCCTTGCCCTTGCGGTTATTACGGCGCGCCCAATGCGCGTTGCCGCTGCACCAATGCGCAAATTGAGCGTTACCAATCGCGCTTGTCGGGGCCCTTTTTAGACCGCATTGATTTGTTTATTGAAGTGCCCGCCGTGCCCACAGAAAGCTTGGCGAATAAGGAACGCGGCGAATCGTCTGCCATTGTGCAGCAAAGGGTTTTGGCAGCGCAAAATTTTCAAAAAGCGCGGCAGGGCAAATTGAATGCGGCTTTGACTGTTGCCGAAGTCGACCGATTTTGCACGATTGAGCCGCAAGCGCAAAATGTTTTAACCCAAGCCACGCAAAATTTAAAACTCTCGGCAAGGGCGTATCATCGTGTGTTGCGCTTGGCGCGCACCAATGCGGATTTGGAATTGAACGCGCAAATCCAAACGCCGCATATGTTGGAAGCCATACAATATCGGCGTTTTCGTGATTGTCAAAAAAATTAAAGGTCGACCGTGGAAAAATTTCCTTTTAATGCCGATTTGCATTCTCATTCTACTTTTTCCGATGGGGTTTTCACGCCAGAAGAATTGGCACAACGTGCCCACCGCAATCAAGTGGATTTGTGGGCGCTCACCGACCACGATACATTAGAAGGCGCAGAATCTGCCCAACAAGCCGCACAAAAATGGGGAATCTCTTTTGTGGCCGGCGTTGAAATTTCCACGCTTTTTGAAGGTGTGAGCGTGCATATTGTTGGTTTAAATGTGGATTTTCACAACCAAGTTTTAAAAGAAGGCATTGCCAGCGTGCGCAACACGCGCTTTGCGCGCGCACAAAAAATGAGCGCCGAATTTGAAAAAATCGGCATTGCCAACGCATTGGAAGGCGCAATGGCGTTTTGTCAAAACCAAAACACCATTTCTCGCGCACATTTTGCGCGTTTTTTGGTCAACATCGGAAAAGCCAAAACCAAAGCCGAAGTGTTTGAAAATTTTATGGTGCCCGGCAAACCCGGCTATGTTCCGCACCAATGGGCAAGCATTGACCAAGCCATTTCTTGGATTCACCAAGCCAATGGTGTGGCGGTGTTGGCGCATCCAGGACGTTATGATTTTTCCAAAAATGCTTTTGCGCGTTTGTTGAGTTTTTTTAAAGAAAACGGCGGCGATGCTTTGGAAGTGGCTTCTTCGGCACACAGCAAAGATGAAATTTTGCGTTGGACCAAAACGGCACAACATTACGATTTTTACGCCAGTCTGGGCAGTGATTTTCACGATGCTACCGAATGCCATTGTGATTTAGGCAAAGCGCCCGCATTGCCTGCCCATTTAAAACCAGTGTGGAATTTATGGCTTGCTTAACCCGACCTTATTTTTTATTTTGGGCAAGTTTTGTTGTTTTGGCTTGTGTGTTTCATTTTTTTCCGCAAATTGATGTTGCTTTTTCCAGTTTGTTTTTTCACAACCATGCTTTTTTATTGAATCGCGAATCACCTTTATTGTGGTGGAGTTACCGCGCTTTGCCCGTTGTTGGCGATGTGTTTTTCATACTTTTATTGGTGTTTTTTGTATTGTCTTTTTTTAAAAATACAATTTTCAAAAAACAGCGCATTTTTTTGGCTTTTTTGCTGACTTCCGCCTTGCTGGGGCCTGTTCTTTTAACCGAAGGAATCAAAACTTTTTCGGGCAGAGCAAGGCCGTATAACACCACTTTGTTTCAAGGCCAAATGCCTTTTACACCCGCCTTTTCCAAAGCCACATTTTGTGCCAAAAATTGTTCTTTTGTCAGCGGACACACTTCTTCTGCCAGCTTTATTTTTGGTTTTTTTTGGTTTTTACCCAAAGCCAAACGCCGTTTTTATTTTTGTTTTTGTGCGGCATTTGTGGTGGCTGTGGCATTGTCACGAATCATTCCGGGAGCGCATTTTTTATCCGATTGTGTGTTTGGTTTTTTTACCACTATTTTTTCTTTTTTATTCACCGAAACAATTTTCAAAATGATGAAATTAAACATCCATGCAAAAAATCCACGGTCAACGTGATTTTTTTTTAATTTTTTTTATTTTTTTAAATCAACCTCTATCATTTTCTCAAAATATTGCGTTCTATTTGCGTGATGCAACGCGAAATTTGCGCTTCTGTTTGCCCGGACATTTTCAAAAAAGCGCAACCCAAAATGGTTTTGTGTGGCATATCCACTTTGTTTTCATGAATTTTTTTAATCACAAAATCCACATTCAAAGGCAAGGTTTGCGGCAAAAACAATTGGGCTTTTTCAATTTTTTCACCCGCTGAAAGAAAATCAGGCGCCACATTGCCCATCAAAGCCATGCCGCCAATGCTTAAATTTTTAAGCGGAAAATTGCATTTTTTTTCACGATAAACAAATTGACAAAACGCATCATTTGCATTTTGCATATCCACGCGAAAAGTCTCGCGGCGTTGCAAGCGCAAAATTTTATCGGGCAAATGGGCACGAAAAGCCAAACTATTACCACTTCCCGCAAGAGACATTTTTTCCAAACGAAATTCAATGCTGATTTTATTTAATTCGGTTTGCGCCAAAACATTTTGCGCTTGCAAAAACAAATCGCGTTGAGGCAAATCTTGTGGCGCTTCCAAAACCAGCGCCAAATCCGAGACGTTCAAACACAAAGCCATATAAGAAGCACCATCAGAAGTTGAAAGGCGCAAAGGCGCTTTGTTTTCTGCTATTTTTTTTAAAAGATTCAAACGTTCCATTTTGGAATACAGGCAAAAAACTTCAAATTCTGCCAAATCTATGTTGTTGCTCATTTTGTTTTAATCTTGTTTGAAATAAAGTGAAAAGTTTAAGGCAAATCGGGTGCGGGCAAATTTTCGCCGTGTTCCAAGCGATACAACCACGCCAACAATTCTGCCACAGCCATATAAAGTTGTGGCGGAATGTGTTCATCAATATCCACTTGCGTCAAAAGCGCAACCAACTCGGGCGATTCATGCACATAAACGCCGTGTTCTTTGGCTTTGGCAATAATTTGTTCCGCCATTAAACCGCGCCCTTTGGCAACCACTTTGGGCGCAGAATCGCTTTGGTTATAAGCCAGCGCCACGGCTTCTTTCATTTTTTCAGGTTTTGCCATGGTTGGATTGTTGCACGTTTAAATTTAACACTTCCAACCCCGCGGCAGAAAGTGCGGATTTTAAAGAATCCGAAGCCAATGCAAGCGTTTGCGCGGTGGCATTGTTTGGGGTTTCTATCAACAAGGTAATTTGGTGTTGGGCGTTTAATCGCAGTTGGGCGTCAATATTGCCTAAAGATGGCAGTTGCAATTTCAAGCGCGTGTGCCATTGCCGCGTATCAACTTCCTTTTGATTGCGGCCTTCTTCGTTGATTTCCCATTGCATTTCTTGACCTTGCCAAATTTGGCCTTGCCACAAAAATTGTTGGGTTGCCAAGGCATCCAATTGTTGTTGCACAATGGGCGCAATTTCGCGCGGAATGTTTAAAAGATGTTCGTGACTTTGCGTTTGTTGATTCGCCATCAAAAAAGCATTTTGGCTGTGCGCGCTTTGGTTGGTTTGATTGGCAGCTGCTGTTTGATTTGCCGCACTTTGATTTTGGGCTGCTTGTTGCGCCTGCGGTTCTTGCCTTAAAAGCGCCGTGGGGATTTTGCCTTCCACCCAACGCGCTTGGTGTGATTCATAAAACATTCCGCTGGTCGTCAGCGCTGCTTTTAAATTTTGCGCAATTTCAGGCGCTGTTGGCGGCAGATTGTGCAAAATGGGTTTGGCATTGTTCAGCGGCAATGCCTTTGCCGTTTGGTTGGAGTCTTTTTGCAACAATTCGTTGATGAATTGCCCTGTGCGTGAAAGCGTGGTGGCAACCGATTGTTTGGCCTCTTCGGCATTTTTATTATTGAGTAAGGCCAGCGCCATTTTGCCGTTGTTTTCAATGACTTCCAATTCCAAACTATCGCCCGATTTTGCCGAAAAAGGCAAAGCCAATGTAATTTCACGTTGCCCAACCATTGCGCGATACGTGCCGTTGGGCAGTTGTTGTTGGATTACCGCCGTGAATTGTTGCCCCACGGCTGGATTAGACAAAATCGCGGTCAGTTGCGAAACGGCTGGCGTTGCTTGATTTTGAACGGGCAACAAAGTGCGCGGTTGTAATAATTGTAAAGAACTTGCAACATCAGGCGGAATCATCAATGGCTCCTTGTATTTTTTCCTCGGTCAACGTTTTATTTTTTCAAAAAAACAACACGTTGACCGTGGATTTTTTTAAGTTTTGCCGGCTTTTTCAAACGCATTCAATAATTTTTGGATATCGCCATGCGCCGAAAGTGCGCTTTGGTGCATTTGTTGAAAACTTTCTAAGGTGTTGTTTAAAATTTGGCGCTCGTTGTCATTTTGCGCAATGGGCAAATGGTTTAATTGCGCGCGCAATTCTTCGGTTAAAGGCAAACAAGCGCTCCATTGATGATTTTGCGCATATTGGCATAATTGTTGGCGCAAATTTTCAAGTTTTAAAAAAGCATGGTGCATTTTTTCCCTTTGGCTTTTTGGATGAAATGAACGCATTATGCGGCAAGAATGGCTTGATTTGATTATACTTTCAACATTCCAAAGGAGATTTTATGCGTTTTGGCTGGTTGTTGGTTTTTTTTGCGCCCAATGTTTTTGCGCAAGAATCAACAGAAATACCCACAGGCATTTATTGGCAAGCTTTTTTGTCTATGATTTTCATTTTGGCTTTGTTGATTGTTGCCGCTTGGCTGATGCGCCGTTTATCGGGCGGCAAATCCTTTGGCAACAAAAGCCTTAAAATTTTGGGCGGCGTGGCGTTGGGCCCGCGCGAGCGCATTGTTTTAATAGAAGTGGGCGAAGAATGTTTGGTTGTTGGCATTGTGCCCGGGCAAATCCGCACTTTGCATCGTTTGCCAAAAAATCAAATTCAATTGGATGTTGAACAAAAAAACTTTGCAGACTGGCTCAAACCCTTGCAGGCAAAAAAATGAAAGCGTTTTTTATTTTTACCCTTTTTGCAGTTTTATCAATCAATGCCAATGCCCAAGAATTGTTGCCGGCAATTACTTCCACTTCCAATGCGGATGGCGGAATCACATACAGCTTAACCATTGAAACACTTTTGTTTTTAACCGCTTTAACCTTTATTCCGCCGGCGTTGTTGTTGATGACGAGTTTTACCCGAATCATCATCGTTTTGTCGCTCATGCGCAGTGCGCTGGGCACGCAAACCACGCCGCCCACACAAATTTTGTTGGCGCTGGCGTTGTTTTTAACTTTTTTTGTGATGGCACCCACTTTTGAAAAAGTTTATAACCAAGCTTATTTGCCTTTGTCCAACAACGAAATCAACATTATGGAAGCGGCAAAACGCGCCGCCATTCCCATGAAAAATTTTATGCTCTCACAAACGCGTGAATCGGATATTGCCGTTTTTGCCAATGTGGCAGAAATCAAAAACATTGAATCGCCCGAAGCAGTGCCGATGCGCATTTTGGTGCCGGCTTTTGTGATTAGCGAACTCAAAACCGCTTTTCAAATTGGTTTTGTGATTTATATTCCTTTTTTAATTATTGATATGGTTGTGGCAAGTTTGTTGATGTCCATGGGGATGATGATGATGTCGCCCGTGATGGTTGCCTTGCCTTTTAAAATAATGCTGTTTGTTTTGGTGGATGGTTGGCATTTAATTATTGCCGCATTGGTTAAAAGTTTTTCTGTTTAAAAAAAGGAGCATAAACATGACTTCTGGAATGGTGATGGAAATTGCACGCGCTGCCATTCAAATGACTTTAATTTTGGTCGGCCCTTTGTTATTAGCATCGCTGATTGTGGGTTTGATGGTGAGCATTTTTCAAGCCGCCACGCAAATTAACGAATCTACCTTGCAATTTGTGCCCAAATTGGTTGCCATTTTTGCCGTGATGATGTTCGCAGGCCCGTGGATGTTGCAATCTATGGTGAATTATATGCGTGAATTATTCAACAGCATTCCACAAATTATTGGATAAAAAAATCCACGGTCAACCGAATATTTTTTTGAAAAAAATATTGGGTTGACCGTGGAAAATCATCAAAAATGAATATTCTTTTTAACGCCACGCCACTTTTAACGCCTTTAACGGGCATTGGGCAATATGTTTTGCAGTTGTTTACGGCTTTGCAAACGCACCACCAAATTCATTTGTTTTCTTATTATCCAAACAAATTAGAAAACGGCTTGTATTTGCCGCATTACAATGCACTTGAAAGCGCGGATGACCCGCAAAAATTACAAAATCAATTTCAAAAAAATTTGGTGCATTTTTTAACCAAAATTCCATTTCAGCGGGATATTCGGCATTTTGTGGAACCGTATATTTTCAAAAAACGTTGCCAAACACTGCCAGAAGGCACCATTTACCACGAACCCAGTTTTGTTTGTTTTCCATTTGATGGTCCCAAAGTGGTCAGCGTTTGTGATTTATCCACTTTTGATTGCCCTGAGATGCACCCCAAAAGTCGCGTGCGTTTTTTGGAAAAAGGCATGCCACAAACCTTAAAAGAAGCAGAAAAAATTTTTGTCATTTCCCATTTCACACAAGAGCGTTTGCAACATTGGTTCAAAGTGGATCATTCCAAAATAATTTGCACGCATTTGGGCGCCCGTTGGGGATTTTATCCGCGCAATGAATTTGAGAGTGTTCAATTTTTAAAAAAATACAATTTAAAATCAAAAACGTATATTTTAAGCATTGGCACTTTGGAGCCACGCAAAAATTTAAACACGCTTTTTGCCGCTTTTTCCAAATTGCCGCAACACTTGCAAGAACGCTATCCTTTGGTGGTTGTGGGCAAAGACGGTTGGCTGGAAAAAGGCATTGTGCAATCGGCAATGCCTTTGGTAGAAAAAGGGTTGTTGCGTTTTTTGGGTTTTGTGCCCGATGTGGATTTGCCTTTTTTGTTAAGCCAAGCCAAGGCGTTTTCTTATCCTTCTCTTTATGAAGGTTTTGGCTTGCCGGTTTTGGAAGCGCTTTCTTGTGGCGTGCCCACTGTGGCATCCAACGCCACTTCTATTCCCGAAGTAGCAGGCGATGCCGCACTGTTGCACGAAGCAGAAAATGTGGATGCACTTTGCCAACATCTTCAAAATGTTTTGGAAAATGAAGAATTAGCCCAATCTTTAATTCAAAAAGGTTTGGGGCAAGCCAAAAAGTTTTCATGGCAACAATGTGCCCAACAAACTTTTGAAGCTTATCGTCAAATTTTAAAGTGTTAAAATAGCCCTTTTTTGAAAAAAGAGTGCTTAAAGAATGATTGTCAAACGCATTATTGTTTCTTGTTTGCAATACCGTGGCTTAATCAAAGCCATCACCATGCGTGAAATTTACAGCCGTTACGCCGCTTCTTTATTGGGCCCTTTGTGGATTATCTTTCCGCCTTTGTTTTCCGTTTTTGTTTATACCTTTGTTTTTGCCCGCATTATGAATGCCAAAGTGGGCGGCATTGACAGCCCTTATGCTTATACCATTTTTGTTTGCTCGGGCACCGTGGCGTGGGGTGCTTTTGTAGAAACCATACAACGCGCCAAAGACGTTTTTTTGGCCAATTCCAATTTAATTAAAAAAGCCAGTTTTCCGCGCATTGTGCTTTTTGTTCCCATTGTTTTGTCCGCGTTGCTTAATGCGGCGGTGGTGTTGTTTGTCAATGTTTTGTTGGTGATGGTGCTGGGTTTTTCTATTTCCTGGACTTCTTTTGTTTTTTATATTCCTGCCGTTTTGCTCATGATGTTTTTGGGGCTGGCTTTGGGTTCGGTTTTAAGTATTATCAACGTTTTTTTGCGCGATGCCGGGCAATTCACCGGCACCTTATGCCAAATTCTTTATTGGGGCACGCCCATTGTTTATCCTTTATCCGTTATTCCAGAAAAATGGCATGCCATTTTGTCTTTAAATCCGGTTTTACCTATCATTGATTTGGCGCGCTATGCCTTTTTGGATGCGCCAATGAATTTTTGGATGTTGCTTTATCCTTTTGGATTGGGCGTGGTGGCTGCTTATTTGGCAGTGATTATGTATAGACGCAGTCGTTCCGATATTTTAGACCACATTTAACCATGAGCATTTCCATTCACAATTTAGGCAAAGCCTATCCGGTTATTTACAATCGCCGCCAAGCCTTAGAAGTTTGGTTGGGTTTGAAAAACGCCAAATACAACTGGGTGTTGCGCAACATTAATTTTAATGTGGCACAAGGCGAAACCGTCGGACTTTTGGGTGCCAATGGCGCTGGCAAATCCACTTTATTAAAACTCATCACCGGCACGTCTATTCCAACCGAAGGCACCATTCACACCGAAGGCAAAATTGCCGCTTTGTTGGAATTGGGCATTGGTTTTCATTATGAACTCACCGGGCGCCAAAATGCCATTCTGCAAGGTTATATGCAAGAATTAACGCGTCCAGAAATTGAAGAATTGTTGCCTTCCATTGAAGCTTTTGCCGAAATTGGCGATTATTTTAATCAACCTATTCGCACTTATTCTTCTGGAATGTTTGTGCGTTTGGCTTTTAGTGTGGCCACTGCCGTGCGGCCGGATATTTTAATTGTGGATGAAGCCTTATCCGTTGGCGATGCTTATTTCAAACACAAATCCTTTGCGCGCATTCGGCAATACCGCGATGAAGGCGCCACTTTGCTTTTTGTCTCGCACGATGCCGGCGCGGTGAAATCCATTTGCGATAGAACCATTTTGCTTGGCAAAGGCGGCGTGTTGATGGATGGCAAACCCGATGAAGTATTGGAATGCTACAACGCTTTAATCAGCGAAAAATCCGAAACCTTTGAACCGGCTTACGTTAAAAACTACAATGGCAGACGCGGCACCAAAGAAGCCGAAGTGATTTCCTTGCAACTTTTCAAACACGGCAAACCGACTTCTTTGGTCAATGTGGGCGAACCTTTAACCTTGCGTGTGAAGTTTCGCGTCAATAAACCTTTGCCCGGATTAAGTTTGGGCTTTGAAATTCAAAATCGTTTGGGCGAAGAAATGTTCGGCACAGATACCGCCTCGCGCAATACTTTGTTGCGTTTGGGCGAAAAAGAAGGCGAAAAAGAAGTGGAATTCCGCATTCCAGCTTTAAATATCGGCAAAGGACGCTATGCCATTACTTTGTTTTTGCAATCGTGTGAATCCCATTGGAATTATGACCGTTGGGAGCGTGCCGGTTTTGTGGAAGTGGTGCCGCAAAACAATGCGGAGCATTTTATCGGTGCTTGTGCTTTGAATTTAGACATTGTGGATATCACTGCGTGAAAAACCTCTACATCATCATTCCCGTTTTAAACGAAGCGGCGCATTTAAAAGAACACATCCAAACCATTTGGAAAAATGCACAATTTTCCACGGTCAACACCATTTTATTTTTAATCAATGATGGTTCAACCGACCAAACGGAATCGGTTTTAAAACAATTAAATGCAGAAAATCCCAACATTCACCACATGCAATTTTTACGCAATTTTGGCAAAGAAGCGGCCATTTTGGCAGGTTTAAAAATAGCCCATGAAGATTTACAAATGGCGGCGTGCGTGGTAATGGATTCTGATTTACAACATCCGCCTAGCCTTTTGCCGCAAATGTTTGAACAATGGCAAAACGGCGCCCTTTTGATTGAAGCACACAAAAAACAGCGCCCCGCCGAATCTTTTTTTTATCGCCAAAGTGCCAAACTTTTTTACGGCTTGTTTAACCAATTAACCGGCACCCAACATTTTGAAAAACAAACGGATTTCAAATGGATGGACAAAAGCGTGGTGGAAAAATACCTCACTTTTCCGGAACACCGTAAATTTTTCAGAGGCATTATGGCTTGGATGAACATTCCTTCGGTCAGTTTGCCTTTTGATGTGCCGCATCGCCAAAATGAAAGCAGCCGTTGGCGTTTTCACGCTTTAATTCGTTATGCTTTGGTCAATTTGCAATCTTTTTCCAATGCGCCTTTGCAACTGGTTTCGGCTTGCGGTGTGATGGCGTTTTTGGTTGGTTTTTTCTTTGCCGCCTTTGCTTTGTTTCAAAAATTAAACGGCATTGCGGTGGAAGGTTTTACCACGGTCATTGTGTTGTTGAGTTTTTTTGCTTCCATCATTATGTTTGCTTTGGGCGTTATTGGCTTTTATTTGTCTGCCATTTACGATGAGCTCAAAAAACGTCCACCTTACATTTGGGCAGATCACAATAAAGGCTAAACCATGAAATCTTTTTTATTTATTTTCATCACCGTTTTGTGTTCTGGTTTTGCGCAATTAAGTTTAAAAGCCGGTTCCGCCCACATTCATTCGGGCACTTGGCAAGCGTGGATTTTCAACATTTATTTGTGGGCAGGTTTGATTTTTTATTTTGTTAGTTTTTATATGAGCGTGCGTTTGTATACCATTTTTCCTTTAAGTTTGTTGTCTCCTTTAATGGCGGGCGCCATTTTTATTGTGGTGTTTATCGGTTCTATTTTCTTTTTTGCCGAACAAATTACTTTTTATAAAATAATCGGTTGTTTGTTTATTTTAATCGGCATTTGGTGTTTGAGCCAAAGCACCACTTAAAAAAATCCACGGTCAACGCAAAATTTTTTTTAAAATTTTTTTGATTTTTTTAAATAAAAAAATATGAAAAACAAAATTTTAAATTTACAACACAACAAATTGTTTTTATTTGTTTTGCTTTTTTTAATTGCTTTATTTTATTTTCATTATGCTTTTCATCTTTCTATTTTAAACCCAGAAAACATAAATTGGTTATTTAAACATTCCGACCCTTTTCAACATTATTTGGCATGGGATTATTTTAGAAAAGAAGAATGGCATTTTCCGCCCGGATTAATTTACAATTTTAATTTAGCTCAACCTTTATCCATTGGCATCACCGATGCTTTGCCGCTTTTGGCTTTTTTATTCAAACCTTTTGATTCTTTTTTGCCTGAAACTTTTCAATATTTTGGTTTTTATATTTTCATCAATGTGTTTTTGCAACTTTATTTTGGATTTTTATTAGGAAAATTAATCACCAACAATTTTATTTTGCAATTATTGGTGGCTGTTTTTTTAATGCTTTTTCCTCCATTTTTGTATCGTTTGTATTATCACGCCGCATTGGCATCACATTGGCTTTTGTTGGCAGCCATTTTTATTTACCAAAAACCTTACTCTTTTAAAAATTGGTTTATTTTAACCGCTTTGTCTGCTTTTATTCACCCTTATTTAATGACCATGTTGTTTGTTTTAATGTTTTTCAACTTGTTTTCTAACGGCAAATTTCATATTCAAACCCGTTTTGTTCATTTTTTAATTTGTGCCGTTTTTTCTTTATTCATTTCTTATTGTGTTGGTCAATTTGTCAATGGTGGCGCTTCCGTTTATGCCGGCGGTTTTGGCTATTATTCTTTGAATTTGCTTTCATTTTTGGATTCCAACTGGTTTGGACAACATTCATTTTCTATTCCCTTTTTCATTGATGGAGTTCAACACAACGATGGCACGCAATACCTTGGTTTGGGCATTCTTTTCTTAATGCCCATTGTTTTTTATTGTTTTTTAAGAAATTGTTTTATTTTTAAATTTTCCAAATTTTTTAATTTAAATTTAAATTTAAATCATCCTCCTGCTCCTATTTTTAATTCCCAAAACAAGTTTTTATTCACCGCTGCTTTTTTAATGGCATTGTTTGCGCTTGCTACTCCTATTTATTTTTTTCAAACACCATTGATGCATTTGGATTTTTTTTATAATTTACCCATTATTTTTGAATTTTCACATATGTTTCGTGCTTCCGGGCGTTTTGCTTGGATTTTATTTTATCTTTTAACGCTTTTTATTTTGGGTTATACCATTCGCACTTTTAAAACCAAAACCAGCATTTTCATTTTGTCTGTTGCCCTTGTCATTCAAATTTTGGATTTAAACATCAAACACAAAACCATTTGCACAATGCACCAAACGGCATCGCCCAATGCTTGGGCGCCTTTTCCTTTTAAAGAATGGCAGCAATATGCCCCCCCTCATGCGCATTTGATTCTCATCACCCAACATACTGCCCACCAAGAATTTGGAAAATACGTTGCCAACTGGCATGAGTATTTTCATTTTGCTTTAAATCCGGCTTATTTTGCACAAAAAAACAATATGCCGATGAATTACAATTTTTCCAGAACAGATTTAGATTTAGCCAACCAATTTATGTTTGACCATTTGGAGCGTTTGAAAAAAGGCAATCCTGCGCCCAATACCTTGTATATTTTTTTGCCGGATTATTCTCCTACTGATTTAAAAAACATTTTGCCAGAATCTATTTACCAACAATTATTATTTCAAAACCATTATGCTCTCTTGCCGATTCAATCAAAAACAAATAAAATCCACGGTCAACTCTAAATTTTTTTCATTTTTTTCCATTTTTTAATTTTTTAAAAAAATAAAAATGTCCCAACGCCACATTTCCATTTTTCTTTTTATTTTTTTTATTTCTTTTGTTTATTATATTTTTCTTTTTGGCATAGAAACTTTCAATCCTTTTTTTACTGATTGGCTTTGGAAAGGCGGTGTTTCCGCCCAAAATTATTTTGGTTGGGCATTTTTTAAAAATGAAGAATGGCTTTTTCCGCCAGGCAAAATTGAAAGTTTTAATCTTTCTCAACCCACTTCCATTGGTTTAACCGATGCCATTCCGCTTTGGGCTTTTTTCTTTAAATGTTTTCAACCTTTTTTGCCCAATACATTTCAATATACGGGTTATTTTTTATTTTCCAACATTTTATTATTAGGCATTGTGGCTTATTATTGGGCAAAACGCTTAACAACGCATTTTTATTTACAACGTTTTTTTATTTTACTTATTATTTTAAGCCCACCTTTTTTGTATCGCCTACATTGGAATCCCGCATTAAGTTCGCATTGGATTATTCTTGGCGCTTTATACACTTTTTTAAATCCTTGGCAATTTAAAAATTGGGCTTTTTGGGCAATCATTGCTTCTTTAATTCATCCTTATATTTTGGCAATGGTTTTTACACTTATTTTATTTCATTTTATTTCATCTCCAACACCCAATTTAAAAAAACGTTTTGTTCATCTTATTTTTATTTTTATTTTATCTTTCTTCACACTTTATTTAACCGGTTATTTTGTCACCGGCAGTTCATTAGATGATTTGGGTTTTGGTTCTAATCAACTGAATTTAATTTCTTTATTCAATGGCTATATTTTCCACCCGCCTTTTTTATCTTACGATTTTAATTTTGATAGCGAAGAAGGATTATTATATTTAGGTTTTGGCGGCATCATTCTTTTTGTTTTTGCTTTGTTTTTTTATTTTAAAAACTTGCAAACCTTTAAAGAAAATCCAATTTTTAACAATATTTATTTAATTTTGGCAGTTGTTTTATTAAGCATTTATGCCTTGGCTTCACCCATTCGTTTGTTAAATACAGAATTATTTTCTATTTTTATTTACGATTATCCACCTTTCAAACAAATTGCCGGAATTTTCCGTGCAACCGGGCGTTTTGGTTGGCCATTGTTTTATGTTTTAAATATTTTTATTTTTACAGTTTTATTTAAAACATTAAAAACAAAAATTCTCATTCCTTTATTATCCGTTTGTTTAATTGTTCAAGTGGTGGATTTATTCCCACAATACACAGAAATGCACAAACAAAATATAACAGATGTACCACAAATACAAAATTATTTAAAACCTATTCAAAATGCAAAATGGCAACAAATTACAAAACCCAATGCCAATTTAATTTTATTCCCAAGCAGAAACATTTTTTCTTTTGAAAAAGACCAGCGTTGGCATATTACTTGGGAACGTTATATTCCACCTGCTTTTTATATTACTTACGCCGCTTATCAATATCAAATGCGCACCAATTATGCACATTCCAGCAGAATGAATGTTGATCAATGGCAAGAATTATTATTTAACCATTTAAATTTATTAAAACAAGGCAAACAAATGCACAATACTTTATACATTTTTTTTGATGAAATATCGCCAGAAGAATTATCTTCCGTTGTGCATCCAGATTTATTTAAAAAAATTGAAATTATAGATGGTTATCCTTTTTTGCCCATTTGCACAAAAAGTGAAAAACATTGTGTGGAAAATTTTTAAAAAAATCCACGGTCAACGATTTATTTTTTTAAAATTAAAAAAATAAATCGTTGACCGTGGATTTTTTATTTTTATGATTTTATTTTTTAATTGTTTTCTTTTTGCATCGGCGGTTTGCCCAAAACCGAGCGGTAATAAAAATCCAAAGTGTTGTCGCTGCCGGTGGAAACAATTAAAAAAATGCCGTATTTCAAGCGTGTAAAAAGGCGCAACAAACTATCCGCCTGCCCCAAAGATTGCTCATAAGACAAACGCAACTGATCGGTTAAGCGCTTGCCAATGGTTAAAATTTGGTCGTTGTTTGCCGCAGTGGAATCTTGCATGCTGCCCACCACACGGCTGGTAATGCGGCGTTTGTTGCCATTCAAATTGCCTTGACTGATATTAAAATCATCAATGCCAATGATGTTGGTGATTTGGCTGCTCAAACTGCCGGAATTGCCGCCCAATAAGCCATCCGCTGCGGAAAGCAACAAAGCCGCATCGCCCAAACTCATCTCTTCTGGGCCGTGCCCCAAAATCAACCATGATAATTTTTCGGCATCGGGCACGTTGGGCTCAGAAATCAAAACAATCTCTGGGCGCTCCGCGCTTCCCAAAACTTTAACGCCTGCTGCAATTTTGCCGCCAAAGCGCAAAGCTTCAATGTCCAAACTGGGATTGGTGACCAAATTGTCAAAAGTTAAGCGTCCTTGACGAATAAACAATTTTTGACCATAAGCCTCAAAACGTCCGCCTTGCGTGACAATTCTTCCTTGCGCGCGCGGCAAATCCTTGCCTTGGGCAAAAATATCCAACTTTCCGGTTAAAAGCGTATTCAAACCATAACCGGCAAACATAAAATGTTCGCCCATATCAATGCGCAAATGCACATTCGGTTGCCAAATGATTTTGGGCATTGCGGCATCTTCTGTTGTTTTGCGCACCACCACATCGTTTGAAGGCGAAGGCGTGCCCAAACTTTTGATTTGCCAAAAACCAGCATCCATTTTCAAATTGCCATCCAAAGCCAACGTTTCTTTTTCCCATTGCATTTTGGCATCGCCCGAGAGCAACAACCATTGGTCTGCAAGTTGAATAATTCCCAAACGACGAAGCACCACTTCCAATTGCGCATTGTTGTTTTCATCAAACAAACGCAAACTGCCCAAAGCGCGCATTTCACCTTCATTTTCGGTCAGTTTCAAAAGATTTTCCGCATTCGGACGATTCAACAACAAAGCGGGCGGTTTTTGCAAAACACTTTTCCAATAAAATTGATTTAAATTTAATAAATTATTTTGTATATTTAAATCAACCATACCCTCTTTTAAATGCAATAGAAAATCATTTTGTGCTAATTTTAAATTTTCTCCTTTTAAATAGCCATTGATCATTGGTTTATCCAATGAACCACTTATTTTAAAATCGGCAAATGTTTTTCCGCCCAATTCCCAATTTTCGCCAACGCTGGAACTTAACCATTGCATTTCATTTAAATCAGCAAGCAAATTGATTTTCCACGGTAAACGAGAATTTATTTTAAAAAGTTCATTTTGATTTTGCCATTCTGCATTTAAATTTATTTTGTTATTTTTATTTAAATTATTTAAATCAAAATTCAATTTTGTTTTCTTTAAATCGCCTGCGGCATTGAAAACCGCTTCAAAAGGCAATTTGTATTTAAACTTGCTTCCATCTTCTGTTTTGATATTTAAATTTTTAATAGACCATTTTTTTTCACCAAAAATAATTTTATTATTCGGCAAAATCATATATCCGCCGCGCGTGCGATGGTAATATCTTAAAGAATCAATAGAACCATTCCAAAGCAATGTTTTAAATAAATCATTTTGAAAGCCACCTTTTATATTAAATTCAATGTATTCTCTTTTTGGCAAACGAGCTTTTAAATCTATTTGGTGATTTTGATTCGTTCCTTTTAAATTTAAATTAAATTCTCTTAATAATTGTGGTGTTTTTTCAACATTTAACAAATCCAAACGAACTTGACCAATTAAACTGGATTTTAAAAAACTTCCAAATTTTAAATCTGCCTTTAAATTTTTTAATAAAAATCCTTTTTTGTTTTTGAGTTGCGGGATATCGGCTTTTAAAATCAATTCTGTTTGTTTTAAATTTCCCATGATTTGCGCATCTATATTGGCATGACCTGTATAATCCAAAACAACAAATTGTGGCGCATTAAATTTTAAATCCAACTGGTGTTTTCCTATTTTTCCAAAAGAACCATTTAATTTTAAATAATTTCCCCCCCAATTTAAATTTAAATTTGCTTTTTCAATGGTGTTTTGTTTTAAATAAAAAAAACCTTTTCCATTTAACTTTTCATTCCATAATTGACTTTCATCAATATCCAAATCTGTTTTAAACAAAACTTGATTTAAATCACCATTTAAAATTAAATTTCCATTTAAAATTGTTCCCTTTGCAAACTCATTTAAATTCAATTTATTAAAATTAAATTGACTATGTAGTTTTTTATTTTTCAAAGAAAAACCAACATTCCCCTGTAAAGAACCTTCTTTGTAATTTAAAATAAGCGGCATTAAATAAATATGCTCATCTTTAAATTCCATTTTACTTTTTAACAACAAAGGCAAATTTTCTAAATTGTTTTTTAAATTTAATTCTGCTTTAAAATTTTGAAAATGACCTCTTAATTTTAAATTTCCTGCAACATCTGTTTTGGGAACATTTTTTGAAAATCCTTTTAAATTTAAAGAAGCAATTTTAAAATTCGCATTGATATTTTGTTTAAAATCAAAAGAAGCATCACCTTTTATTTTTCCAGAATTCCCAAAAAACGATAAAGAAAAATCATTTAAATTGATTTTTTCATCTTTAAAAACAAAATTGGTTTTTATTTTTTCAATGGGCAAATCTTTTTCTTTATTGTTTATTTTTAATTTTCCTAATAAAGCAGAATCTTGTTGAATAACATCAGCATTTAAATTTAAATTGGCGTGAATGCCATTTAAAACTTGTGGATTAAAATTTTGAATGGAAACTTGCATTTTTTCCAAAGGAATTTTGGAAAAAGGTTTTAAATCTGCCTCCACAAAAGAATTTAAAGCGCCTTGCGTATTTATTTTTAGATTTACTTCTTTTAAATTTCCGTTTAAATCGGCATTCAATAACAATGAGAATTTTTCGGAAAGATCACCATTTATTTTTAAACTTGCATTTAAATTAAAAGGTTGTGTTGAATTTAAATTAGCTTTTAAATTTAAAGCCATTTTTTTATAATTAAAACTTAATTTTTTTATTTTGTATATTTTATTATTTTCTTCATTTGTTGTATCCAATGAAAATTTTAAATTTTCTATTATTTTTTCTTTTTGATAAAAAATTGAACCAACCGTTAAATTTTTTATTTGAAACAAAAAAGAAAAATCCAAATTTTGCGGGAATAATTTTTCTAAATTTTGATTGTTTTCATCTTTTTTGTTATTTATTTTGTTGTTTTCGTTGTTATTTTCTTTGTTATTATTTTCTATCAAAATAGAATCAATAGAAAAATGTTCAATGTTTAATTTTGGTGGAAATTGCGTTAAATCTATTGGATTCCATTCTACATTTAAATTTTTAATGGTTGTTTTTTGATTGTTTTTTTCAAACATCAAATGCGCAATGTTTATTTTTTGCGCAAAAAAACCAGAAGAATTTTCAACATTTAATTTTGCGCCAAAAGTGGGCGCAAGATATTGCGCACTTTGAAAAGCCAAAAACAAGCCGATTTCAGTAAAAATTAAAATAAAAAATAAAACAACAAAAACAAATAAAAAAACACCAGAAATTTTAAATGTTTTTGCCATTTTAATTGAAATATTTTAATTTAAATGCTTGTTAAAATGGAGCGGGTGAAGGGAATCGAACCCTCGTATTGAGCTTGGGAAGCTCACGTTCTGCCATTGAACTACACCCGCAAAATTCATCGCATTGTAAAAAAATCCACGGTAAACACAAAATTTTTTTAAAAATAAAACAGCGTTGACCGTGGAAAAAACGTTTAACGATGCAATTTGCGCATTCTTTCGGCAGAACTCACAATATCCGTTAAGCGAATGCCGAATTTGTCATTGACCACCACCACTTCGCCTTGCGCAATCAAAGTGCCATTGACCAACACATCCATCGGTTCGCCTGCCATGGCATCCAACTCCACAACCGAGCCATGCGCCAACTGCAACAAGTTTTTGATGCTGATTTTGGTGCGACCTAATTCCACGGTGATTTGCACAGGAATATCCAAAATCAAATCCAACTCGTTCATTAAGCCGGAAGCATTTTGCGGCGTCTCAAATGAAGGAAAAATTTGCGCCGCATGAGGTGCTGTGTTTGCTTGTGCGCCTGCCGTTGGTGTGCTTTTTGCCGATTCTGTTGCGGCTTGTTCTGCCATTGCCGCTGCCCAATCAATTTCATCCTCGGCAACTTCTTCATCCATTTGCGCAGCAGAAGTTTGTGCGCTTGCCTGTTCAGAAGCGGTTTGTTCAGCCATTGCCGCCGCCCAATCGGCATCGTCAATTTTGCCTTCTTCGTCAATTAAATTTTCATCAGCCATGGTTTTGTCCTTTACTCTTCTTCTGTGGGATTGGTATTTTTTGCCTCTTCGGCCAAATTCAATTTGGGCACTTCCAAAGGAATTTCCGGCGGCGCCGTAATAAATTCTTCTACCTTCACGGCGTATTTGCCATTTTGTTGCCCGTAACTGCACGTCATCAAAGGCACATGGTCAATGGAGACTTCCAAGCACTCGGGGATATTCAAAGGAATGACATCGCCTACTTTTAAATTCAACACATCATTTAAACTGATGGTGCTGCCCCCCAAATTGACAAGCATTTCCACTTCGGCACTTTGCAATTGTTGGCGCAAAGTGCCAATCCAACGTTTATCGCTTGAAAGCTGTTCGCTGGACATGGTGCTATACAAAATCTCGCGAATCGGCTCCAACATAGAATAAGGAAAGCAAATAAACATATCTGCCGTGGAACCGCCAAATTCAATGGTAAAACTGGTTGAAACCACAATTTCAGAAGGCGTGGCGATGTTGGCAAATTGGGAATTCATCTCGGAGCGAATGTATTTGAAATTCATTTCATAAACCGGCTTCCACGCTTTGCCGTATTCGGTAAATACAATGTTCAAAAGCCCTTGAATGATTCGCTGTTCCGTCATGGTGAAATCTCTGCCTTCCACGCGCGTGTGAAAACGTCCATCTCCACCAAATAAATTATCCACCACCAAAAAAACCAAATTCGGGTCAAAAACAAACAATGCCGTGCCGCGCAAAGGATGCGCCAAAACCAAATTCAAATTGGTGGGCACCACCAAATTGCGAATAAATTCTCCATATTTTTGAACGCGAATGGGGCCAACCGAAATCTCCGCATTGCGATGCATATAATTAAACAAACCGATGCGCAAATAACGCACAAAACGCTCATTCACCAATTCCAAAGTTGGCATTCTGCCGCGCACAATGCGCTCTTGCGTGCCCACATTGTAAGGGCGCACGCCGCCCGATTCTGTTTCTTTGGATTCTGGTTCGTCGGCTTCGCCTGTCACGCCTTTTAAAAGAGCATCTACTTCTTCTTGTGAGAGAAAATCGCCTGCCATTGTTTTGCCTTTTATTGAACAATAAAAGAAGTAAACAACACCGAAATCACCGGACCATTCGGCAACGAAACTTCACCATTGCGTCTGGTTAACGGAGGATTCAAAATCACATTGATTTTGTCGCGCAAATCTTCTGCCAATTTCAATTTGCCTTCGCTGGTTTGTAAGTTTGGCGCAGTTTGGCTGGACAACAAAAGCGTAATATCGTTTCTAATTTTGGGCATGCGCGCCTTTAAATTGGCTTCATCGGTCACATCTTCCAATTCTAAGGACATTGCCACTTGCAGATATTGATCGCCCAAATCATCCACCGGCAACAAATTCACTGTGAAAGTCTCCAATTCCACATAAACAGGTGGTGCGGATTCTTTCTTCTTTTTCTTTTTAACCTCAACCACTTCTTCTTCTGTATTGTCTTGGTCATCGTCACTGTTTTTTTGAAACAAAAGAAAAGCGCCCAAAGCACCGCCAATTAAAATAAATGCCAACAAAATAGCAACCACCAAAAGCAATTTGTTGCTTTTTTTGGTCGGTTCTGCCGCAACCTTATCGGTTGGTTTTGTATCATCTGCCATGGTTTAAACATCCCCCAAAATGTTTTTTTAAGCAAAAAGATCCACTGCCGAAAGATTATTTTTCACTCTTTGCGCTGCAACATGAAGCGCCGTTGTGCTTTCTTCAAAAGCAGCATCATGGTTGAGTATACCTTTTTGCGCTTGTTCTTGGGCATAGAATGCTTTTGAAAATTCGCCTTGATCTTGGCTGCCCACATTGGTTTGTCCCAAATCAATGCCTGATGTTGCCAACATTTCTTTTAATTGCGGCAAGGCATCCGAAATAGATTGCCGCACTTCACTATGCGCACTCACAAACTGAATTTGCGCCTTGCCATCATGAATGTGCAATTGAATTTTAATCGGTCCCAAGTTTTCCGGCGTGATTTTAATTTGCGCACTTTGCCAATCATTTTTGGCTGCCCAGACAATTTGTTGATTAAATTGTTCAGACCACTTTGCAGAATCAATGGGCGTTTGCACTGTCAAATGCGGCGTTTTTTGCGTCATCCCCCAAGCATCTTGCTGTGCTCCATTTAAAATGGCGTGAAAAGGCGTTTTGGTTTCGGAATCGGCAAGTTTTACCGATTCTGCGGATAAAGAATTTGCCGCCTTATTGCCGCTTGGAATCAATTCTTTCATTAAAATCGGCATTGTTTTTTCTGGTTGTGGCAACAAAACTTTTTGATTTTCACCCAACAAAACATGATTTTTTGCATTTGTTTCATTGGAAAAAACATTTTGATGCACGTTTTCAACATTAGGCGCAATCATGGCCAACAAATCCGCCACATTCAATTCATCGTTTTTGTTTTTCAACTCCAAAGAATTTTTCACCCAATCTGCGGCAACTTGTGGATTTTCCGCCATTAAAGAAGCAACAAGCGGATTGTTTAAATCCATTTGCTTGCCAAATAAAGCAGCAAACAAACCGTTTTCCACAGGCCAACCCGAAGCCTGTGACGAAGTTGCCGCCAAGGCATTCAAAGCACCGAGATGATTCAAAACTGCCACACCCATTTTGCGCTCCAACATTTCAAAACACACCGATTGACGCAAAAAACGTGCCAAGTTTAAAAAATCCACGGTCAACGCTTTATTTTTTTTGAAAAATTGTAAAATTTTTTGGGAGCTGACCGTGGATTTTTGTAAATAAAAAATAATTTAAAAATTTTAAAATAAAAAAATTATTTTCCTTTGGCGTTTTGCCACAAAATTTTGTGTAATTGAATTTGCAAACGAACGGGCAAATTGTTTTTTAAAATCCATTCAGCCAAAACGCACGGCTCCAAAAACGGCACAGCGGCAGACAAAACAACATTGGCTTTTTGGCACAAAGCATGCGTTTTGATTTTTTCCATCGCCCATGAAAAATCATTTTGGCTTTGAATAATAATTTTAATTTCATCTTTTTCTTTTTTTAAATAATTTAAATTCTCCCAAAGATTTTTGGATTCTTCTTGTGAATCGGGCGCTTTCAAATCCATTGCATGGGCAACGCGAGAATCCACATTTTGAATAGACAAAGCACCCGAAGTTTCAAGCGTGACCGAAAAACCCAAATCGCACAATTTTTTTAATAAAAAATGCACGTTTTTTTGCGCCAAAGGCTCGCCTCCTGTGATGCAAACTTCAAGGCAAGAAAAAGTCTTGATTTTGTGAATCAATTCTTCTATTTTCCATTTTGTTCCTTTTTCAAAACTATATGTTGTATCGCACCACACACATCGCAAAGGACAACCCGACAAACGCACAAAAACACAAGGTTTGCCTTGATTTTTTCCTTCACCTTGCAAGGAATAAAAAATTTCGGTGATAAAAAGCGTTTTTTCCACGGTCGACCTTTAAAAATTTTCAAAAATGCAATTTTGCCTTGCGATTTTAAATTTTGTTTTATAAAATCCGCTTTTTTTTATTTGAAAGTTTGGTATGGCAAATAGCGCCCAAGCCCGCAAACGGGCACGTCAAGCAGAAAAACAACGCGCACACAATGCAAGTTTGCGTTCCACTTTGCGCACCGCGGTCAAACGTGTGCGTCAAGCCATTTTAAGTGGCGACAAAAACGCGGCTTTGGAAGTGTTTCAAAAATCCACTTCAATTATTGACACCATCGCAGAAAAGAAAGTTGTGCATAAAAACAAAGCCGCACGCACCAAAAGCAGATTGTCCGCACAAATCAAACGCATGAACGCCAGTGCCTAATTTTAAAAGCGCTTTGCGCGCAAAAGCACACGCTTTGTCGCCCGTTGTGATGGTTGCTGAAAAAGGCTTGTGTGATTCGGTTTTAAAAGAAATAGATGTGGCGCTTCAAGCCCATGCGTTAATTAAAGTTCGTCTTGTTCAAGATGATAGAAAAATTCGCCAACAATACTGCACCCAGATTTGCAAAACTTTAAACGCAACTTGGGTGCAAACCATTGGCAAAATTGTGGTGATATGGCGTGAAAACAAAGAAAAAACAAACGCCGAAAAACCTTTCATTCAATCCAAAAAATCCAAAAAAAACACATTGAAAAAACGCAATTTTCAATAAAAATACTTTTACAATGGCGTTTTTTTAAACAAAAGGACTTGCCATGCGCTGTGCTGTTCAAATCACGCCATCGGGTTTGAATTTTCAAGCCGATGAAAACGAAACCTTATTGGATGCTGCTTTAAATCAAAAAATTGTTTTGCCGCATGCTTGTAAGCACGGCGCATGCGGTGTTTGCAAAACCAAAAAAACATCCGGCAACATTCTTTACAAAGAACCGCCGGCACCTTGGGCATTGAGCGAAGAAGAAAAAAATCAAGGTTATATTTTAACTTGTTTGGCCAAACCCACGGAAAACATCACTTTGGAATGTGTTGAAGCAACCAAAGCCAATCTTCCCGAAGTGCACAATTTTCGTTTGCGTGTGGCACAAAAAGAATGGTTAACTCCTGAAATTATGCGCTTATTTTTGCAACTGCCTGCGCAATTGGATTTTCAATTTTTGCCCGGACAATACATTCAATTTATGGCTGAAGATGGCAAACCGCGTGCGTTTTCCATTGCGGGCGTTGAAAATGGTTTGTTGGAATTGCACATTCGGCGTGTGGCTGGCGAAGGTTTTACCCATTTTGTTTTTACCACTTTGCAAGAAAAAGACGTGCTCAATGCTTTTGGTCCCAAAGGCACGTTTTTTGTGCGTGAAGATTCCAATCCTTTGATTTTTTTAGCAGGCGGAACCGGTTTTGCGCCGGTGAAAGCCATTTTGTCTGATTTAATCCAAAAACAATCTCAACGGGAGATTTTCTTTTATTGGGGCGCGCGCCAAAAAGAAGATTTGTATTTGCAAAGTTGGGTGGAACATTGCGCCCAACAACATTCTCTGCTGCATTTTGTTCCGGTTTTATCAGAAGAAAATTGGCAAGGCAAAACCGGTTTGGTGGGCGATGTTTTATTGGAAGATTTTAAAAATAATCCTATTTTGCAAAGCGCCACGGTGTATGCTTGCGGTACGCCATTGATGGTGCAATCGGCCAAACAAGCATTGCAAAATGCCGCATTGCCTTTGGAACGTTTTTTCTCCGATGCGTTTTAAAAAAATCCACGGTCAACGCTTTTATTTTTTCAAAAAAAATTCCGGTTGACCGTGGAAAAATTGTGTTTGTTTTTTAAATTTTTTCATCCTTTATGATTTATCTCACTTTAAAAACCTTGCATTTGATTTTTATCATCTCTTGGTTTGCCGGCTTGTTTTATCTGCCACGTATTTTTGTCAATTTGGCCATGAGCCATTCCCCAGCGGAACAAGAACGCTTGATTGCCATGGCCAAAAAATTGCTTAAATTTATGACTCCTTTGGGCGTGATTGCCGTTTCATTCGGCATTTGGACATGGATTGAAGTTTATCCCGTCAAAAGCGTGTGGTTGCACATCAAAAGCACTTTAAGCATTTTGTTGTTACTTTTTAATGCGCATTGTTTTTTGATTTTAAAAAAATTCACGCTTCATCAAAACACGCATTCACATAAGTGGTACCGTTTTTACAACGAAATTCCAACCATTATGATGTTTGTTTGCGTTTATTTGGCGGTATTTAAATCGCCTTAATCGTTTTAAAAAATCAAAAAAATGAAGCATTTTTCGGATTTGGGCTTGTCCGCACCGCTTTTAGATGCGCTCAATCAAATGGGCTTTCAACAAGCCACGCCCATACAACAAGCCGCCATTCCTATTTTGTTGCAAGGCAAAGACTTGCTTGCTGCCGCCCAAACTGGAACCGGCAAAACCGCCGCATTTTGTTTGCCCATTTTGGAACGCTTCATGCCCTTTGCCAATTCAAGTTTATCGCCCGCCAAACATCCGGTGCGTTTTCTAATTTTAACGCCAACACGCGAATTGGCAATGCAAGTTTTTGATTCTATTCATCTTTTTACGCAATACACGCTTTTTAAAAGTGCGGTGATTTTTGGCGGAGTCAACAGCCAAAGCCAACAAGAACATTTAAGCAAAGGTGTGGATATTTTGGTGGCAACGCCCGGACGTTTGTTGGATTTGATAGAACAAGGTCTACATTTAAACCACGTCAGCGCCTTAGTTTTAGATGAAGCCGACAGAATGCTGGATATGGGTTTTTTACCAGCAGTTTCGCGCATTTTGCAGGTTTTGCCTCAGAATCGCCAAAGTTTGTTGTTTTCGGCAACTTTTTCCAAAGAAATCAAAAAATTGGCAACGCGCTTGTTGAATCAGCCGGAAATCATTGAAATTGCACCACAAGAACAGGTGAATAAAAACATAGAACATGTGCTCTACAACGTAGAAAGCGAACACAAAAAAGTCTTGTTGATTCACTTGTTAAGCCAAGAAGTTTTGGGGCAAACCTTAATTTTTGTCAAAACCAAACAAAACGCCGCTTCTTTAACGCGCCAGTTGAATCAACAAGGCATTGCAGCAGAATGTATTCACGGTGACCGCTCGCAAAATGAACGTTTGGCGGTTTTTCAAGCCTTTAAAGAAAATCAAGTGCGCGTGTTGGTGGCAACCGATATTGCCGCACGCGGTTTGGATGTGGATGATTTGCCTTTTGTGATAAATTTTGATTTGCCCACCAATCCTGAAGATTATGTGCATCGCATTGGCAGAACTGGACGCGCCGGCAAAAAAGGCGTGGCACTTTCCTTGTTTTCAAAAGAAGAAGCGCCTTTTTTAAAAGACATTGAAACATTGATTCAACAAAAAATCACCACCAAAACTTTGCCAGCTTTTCCTCAAATTCTTTCAACATCGCGCAAAATGCTTACAAAATGCGTGCAAAATGTGGCATCCGATGGTTTTCGTTTTGATTTGCCCTACACGCCCAAAGAAAACACCGCGCCCAAGCAGGATGCTCATTCCAAAAAGCGCCACACTATTCTTGCCGTATTGTTGGGCGGAAGCGGAAAATAAAATATTCAATTTTTATTTTTCCACGGTCAACCAAAAATTTTTTTGAAAATTTTTTCACGTTGACCGTGGATTTTTTTATCTTTTTTTATTTTTTTCAATATGTTCGCTCACCATTTCTTTGATTTTGGCCACAATCGGCAAAGTGCCTTGATAAGTAAAATGATCTTGGTCTAAATAATTGGCTTTACCATTTTGAGCATAAACTTGGCAAGCGCCATCGGCATTGCAATAAAAATCATAAGGATAAACAAAGCGCACAAAAGGCGGAAAAGTATTTTCCATTGACCATTTTTTAAAATTCAAATGCGCTTCTTGGCTGGGTTTGGGGCAAACTTTGGTTTTGTGTTTTAACTTGCGCACATTGGTAGTTTCGCAAACAGAATGAATTTCGCCGGCATCGCCTACAAAAATCATCAATTTGGGTGGCGGATTAAATAAAGCTATTTTGTCCTCAATTTGCCTTTTGAATTCCTCTTTGGTTTTGGGCATATTGTCATAAAGACGCAAAAAATTGCCATTGATCACCACATCAGGCGTTTTGTTTTGCATCAAATTTTGTTGCATCGGCAAGCAGTATTGTTTAAAAAAATCTTTATCAAAAAAAGGATTCAACGACAATTGCGTTTTACCGGCATTGCACGGTCCACTTAAAATATCAATAGAATAATCTTTTCCAAAAGCATCCAAAATGCCGCGCATATATTGGTGCGCGTGCGAATCACCAAACAAAACAAGATTGTAAGGCGCTTGTCGATTGCCCAAATAAACCCAGTTGCTCCATTTTTTGGGTCCCACATATTCTTCCAACCAACCGTAATGTGCTTCTTTATCAAGGGAAGTGTAAAAAAACCAAGCTCCCCAAGCCCCCAAAATTCCCATTACCAAAGACAAGCCGAACACTTTGAGGCGATTGAATTTTCCAAAGCGCAAGGGATTTTCTATCAAAATAGTCGTCCCATACGCCAACAAAATAGAACACAACAAACACAAAATTAAAATCCAATGATGCGGTTTTTCACCA
>JBNMHE010000003.1:0-28411 GCA_050872585.1 Rhodocyclales bacterium
CCCCAAAGATTGCAATTGTTTTTTCATATAAGCAATGTTTTGGTAAGTCCACTTGGCAGGCGGCACATTGTGTTGCAAAGCGGCGTTTTCCGCAGGCATTCCAAAGGCATCCCAACCCATCGGTTGCAAAACATTGAAACCTTTCATTTTGTGGTATCGGCTTAAAACATCGCCTATCGTATAATTTCTAACATGTCCCATATGCAATTTGCCAGAAGGATACGGAAACATTGACAAACAATAGTATTTTGGTTTTTCTTTATTTTCCAAAGCGCGCGCACTTTGTTGCGCATTCCATTTGTTTTGTGCCCATTGTTCAATTTCTTGTGGAATATATTTTTCTTGCATCATCATTCCCAAACGATTAAAAAACACAACATTATAAAACGCCCTTTTCACTATGAACGCCATCACCCGAAAAAACAGCATTGCGCTTGCCATTCTTTTTGCTTTAAGAATGTTTGGTTTATTCATCATTTTGCCCGTATTCACGCTGCATGCCCAAAAAATTCCCGGCGGAGCCGATTTGTTTTGGGTTGGTTTTGCCTTGGGCGCTTTTGGCTTAACCCAAGTGTTTTGCCAAATTCCTTACGGCATTGCATCCGACATTTTTGGCAGAAAACCTTTGATTTTATTAGGATTATTTTTATTTGCATCGGGCAGTTTGTTGGGTTTTTTCAGCCAAGATCTGTTCACTTTAACCTTGGCGCGCGCCCTGCAAGGCGCAGGCGCTTTTTCTGGCGTGATTACCGCCTTGGCAACCGATATTATTCCCGATTCCGACATCACCAAAACCATGGCGATGATTGGTTCTACCATTGCGTTGATGTTTGCTTTGTCGCTGGTTTTCTCGCCGATTTTTTACGGCTATTTTTCTTTAAACGGCATTTTTTTGTTGGTTTTTTGTTTAACCTTGCCCGCACTTTGGATTTTGTATCAACTGCCAGAAAATCCTGCTGCTTTCAAGCAAAAATCCACGGTCAACGCCCAAAAAATTTCAAAATTCGCGATGCTCAAAAGCGTTTTTTTCAATGGCGATTTGGCGCTTTTGAATATCGGAATTTTTTTATTAAGCATCATCCAAACCGCCTTTTTTATTGTGGTGCCCGCGCGTTTGATTTTGGAAAATTTAGCCGCATTTGAACATTGGAAAGCTTATTTGCCTGCCATTTTCACGGCTTTTTTGGTGATGGTGCCGTTTATTATTTTTGCCGAGAAAAAAAACAAAATGGCTTTTGTTTTTCGTTTGAACATTGCCTTTATTCTTTTAACCGCATTGGGACTTTATTTTTCGCCACTTTCTTTGCCGCTTAGCATTTTTTGGTTGTTTTTGTTTTTTGTGGCTTTTAATGTATTGGAAGCCACATTGCCTTCATTGGTTGCGCGGCGCTCTCCTGCACATTTAAAAGGTTCGGCAATGGGCATTTACAACACCGCGCAATCGGCTGGAATGTTTGTGGGCGGCGGCTTGGGCGGTTTGCTTGCCAAATACGCAGGCCATCACGCCATTTTGCTTGGCAGTTTTTTGATTGGCATCATCTGGTTGTGGCTAACAAAAAACCAAAATTTTGCGCCCAAAAAGTCTTAAAATGGCGCGTTTTCTTTTTTTAAAAAGTTGTAAACAAAATGCCTATTTACGAATATCGCTGTGAATCTTGCGGTGCGCACGGTGAACATTTGCGCAAATTAAACGATCCACACACTGAGCCTTGCCCACAATGCGGCAAAACCACTTACCAGCGCCAAATTTCCGCAAGCAATTTGCAATTTAAAGGTTCTGGTTTTTATGAAACCGATTTCAAAAACAAACCCCAAGCGGCGCCACCTTGCCAAACGGGCGAAGGTTCTTGCGCAACGTGTCCTTCGGCGGCGGCGACTTCTTAATCAAATGAAACGTTATTTCATCACCGGTTTGTTGATTTGGATTCCATTGGTTATCACCGTTTGGGTGATTGCTTTGATTGTTTCTACGCTTGACCAATCTTTGAATTTGTTGCCCAAATCCATGGATCCGCGCTTAACCTTAGGGCTTTCGGTGCCGGGTTATGGCACGCTGTTGACCTTAACCGTGATTTTTATTACCGGCGTTTTGGCTGCCAATTTTATGGGGCAAAAAATTGTGCGCTTGTGGGAAAAAATTCTCTCGCGCATTCCTATTGTCAGTTCCGTTTATGGCAGTGTGAAGCAAGTTTCTGATACCTTGTTTTCCCAAGAAGGCAATGCGTTTAGAAAAGCCTTGCTGGTGGAATACCCGCGCCGCGGCGCTTATACCATTGCTTTTTTAACAGGCACACCAAGCAGTGAATTGTTGCCCGTTTTAAAAGAAAAAGAACAAACGGATGATGAATGGATTAGCGTTTATGTGCCCACCACGCCCAACCCCACTTCTGGCTTTTTTTTGATGATGCCCAAAAGTCAAACCTTTGAACTCACCATGAGCGTGGATGAAGCGCTCAAATACATTATTTCTATGGGCGTGGTCAGTCCCCCTGCCACGGCTCTTTGCGAACAATCTCAACCTTTGGAAAAAAACCATGCGAACACATTATTGCAGTGATTTGAATCTTTCTTTAAACGAACAAGTAGTAACGCTTTGCGGTTGGGCGCATCGGCGGCGCGACCACGGCGGCGTGATTTTTATTGATTTGCGCGATTGCTCGGGTTTGGCGCAAATTGTTTGCGACCCCGACCGCCCGGAAATGTTCCACATTGCCGAGAGCGTGCGCAATGAATTTTGTTTAAAAATCACCGGCAAAGTGCGCCCGCGCCCAGAAGGCACCACCAATGAAAACTTGCAAAGTGGTGAAATTGAAGTGTTGTGCCATTCTATTGAAATTCTCAACACCTCCATCACGCCGCCTTTTTTGTTGGACGATGAAAATTTATCTGAAACCGTGCGCTTAAAAGAACGCGTGATGGATTTGCGAAGACCGCAAATGCAAAAAAATTTGCGTTTGCGCCATCAAGTGGCGCGCGCTTTTCGGCATTTTTTGGATGAACACGGTTTTGTGGATATTGAAACGCCAATGCTAACCAAATCCACGCCAGAAGGCGCACGCGATTATTTGGTGCCCAGCCGCGTGAATGCGGGCGAATTTTTTGCCTTGCCACAATCGCCCCAACTTTTTAAACAACTATTGATGGTGGCAGGTTTTGACCGCTATTACCAAATTACCAAATGTTTCAGAGACGAAGATTTAAGGTCCGACCGCCAACCCGAATTTACCCAAGTGGATTTGGAAACTTCTTTTATGGATGAAATAGCCATAACCAATTTGGTGGAAAAAATGTTGTGCGAAGTTTTCCAAAAAGCTTTAAATGTTGAGTTGGAGCAACCTTTTCCCAGAATGACTTATGATCAAGCCATTCAACGCTTTGCCTCCGACAAACCCGATTTGCGCGTCACGCTTGAACTCGTAGACGTCAAAGAAGCGATGAAAAACGTGAATTTCAAAGTTTTTGCAAACGTTGCCCAAAAAGAAAACACGCGCATTGCCGCTTTAAAAATTCCGGGTGGCGCCAATCTTTTAACGCGCAGTGAAATTGACGAATACACGCAATTTGTGGGCATTTATGGCGCCAAAGGTTTGGCGTATATCAATGTCAATGATGTTACCGAACCCAATGAAAAAGGCTTACAAAGCCCGATTGTGAAAAATTTAAGCACCGAATCCTTGCAATTTGTTTTGGAAAAAACAAAAGCGCAAAATGGCGATTTAATCTTTTTTGGCGCCGATTCTGAAAAAATTGTCAATGATTCTTTGGGCGCTTTGCGCGTGAAAATCGGGCACGACAAAGGTTTTGTCAACAACAAAAAATGGGCGCCCGTTTGGATTACCGATTTTCCAATGTTTGAATATGACGAAACCGAAAAGCGCTACAACGCTTGCCACCACCCTTTTACCAGCCCCAAAGACGCGCATGTGGATTTATTAAGCTTGGATCCCGCAAAATGCCGCGCCAATGCTTATGATTTGGCGTTGAATGGTTGGGAAATTGGCGGCGGCTCCATCCGCATTCACAAAGCCGATGTGCAAGAAAAAGTTTTTCGGGCTTTAAATATCAGCCAAGAAGAAGCGCAAGAAAAATTTGGCTTTTTGCTGAACGCTTTAAAATACGGCGCGCCACCGCACGGTGGCTTGGCTTTTGGGTTAGACCGCATTGTCACGATGATGAGCGAATCGGATTCCATTCGCGATGTGATTGCCTTTCCCAAAACGCAACGCGCACAATGTTTGTTAACCGATGCGCCCTCTTCTGTGGATGAAAAACAATTGCGCGAATTGCATATTCGCCTGCGCCAACAAAATCAGCAAAATACAAAATCTTAAAAAAATCCACGGTCAACGTTTAAAAATTTTGAAAATTAAAAAAACTCACGTTGACCGTGGATTTTTTAAAATCAAAATGAAAATTTTTTTGTTTTTATGTTTGTTTTGTCCTTCTTTTGTTTTTGCCTTTGAGATGCAAGAAAAATGGCAAGGCAATGTTATTTTCCGTGAAAATCTGCCTTATGCGGTGCGCCAAAAATTAAAAATCATTGCCCAAGGCGCGCCTTATCCTTTGCGGCAAGACAACACGGTGTTTCACAATTTGCCACCCAAATTGCCCAAAGCGCCGCGCGGATTTTATCGTTTGTTTGTGATTGAAAATTCTTCTTATTGTTTGATTCAAGCAGGCAATCATTTTTATTATTCTCCCGATTCTTTAAACACGTTTTACAAAATCAACCATGCGCATTGAAAATTTAAGCATCGGATTTTTCCATTCAAACGCTTTCAAAACAGCGCTCAAACCGATGAGTTTTCAAGTGCAAAAAGGCAAAACCTTTGCTTTAATTGGCGAATCAGGTTCAGGCAAAACTTTAAGCGCGCTTTCTATTTTGCAACTTTTGCCAAAGAATGCCCAAATTGTCAGTGGAGCCATTTTTTTAAATCAACACAATTTATTGGATTTTAATCATCGACAAATGCAGCAAATTCGCGGGCGCAAAATCGCGATGATTTTTCAAGAACCCAACGCGGCATTGAATCCCGTTTTGAACATTCAAACGCAGTTGGAAGAAGTGTTAAACGCACATTTTGTTTTCAATCTCAGCGAAAAAAAAAGACGCATCGCGCAAATTTTGGAAAATGTGGGATTAAATCACATTCCCAACATTTTAAAAAAATACCCTTTTGAACTCTCGGGCGGAATGAAGCAACGCGTGATGATTGCCGCCGCATTGTTGGGCGAGCCGGATTTTCTCATTGCGGACGAACCCACCACCGCATTGGATGTGACCGTGCAAGCGCAAATTTTGGCTTTGATTAAAACCATCCAAGAAAAAACCCAAATGGGTATTTTGCTCATCACGCACGATTTGGGCGTGGTGGCGCAAATGGCGGACGATGTGGGCGTTTTGTATCAAGGTCAATTGTTGGAAGTGGCCTCTAAAAAAGCCTTTTTTCAACATCCGCAAAATGCTTACAGTCAACATTTGATATCACGCGCCCAAGTGCCCAATAAAATACAAAAATCCACGGTCAACGAAAAAATTATTTTAAAAATCAATCACTTCAATGTGGAATACCCCATTTACAAAGGCATTTTTAAGCGTCAAGTAGGCAAAGTTTGTGCCGTTCACAATGTGGCTTTCAATTTAAAACAAGGCAAAACGCTGGCATTAGTGGGGGAATCAGGTTCGGGCAAAAGCAGTTTGGGCAAAGCCTTAATGCGCTTAATTGCATTTCAAGGGGAAATTGAAACATTTGAAAACGCAAGGCTTCAAATGATTTTTCAAGATCCATTTGGCGCGTTTAATCCGCGCTGGAATGTGGAAAAAATTCTGCAAGAAGGTTTAAAAGCCCAAGGCAAAAAAGCCTCAAAACAAGAACTTTTGCAATGGCTCAATCGGGTTGGCTTGCCGAATGTTTTAAATCGTTATCCGCATGAATTTTCAGGCGGACAGCGCCAGCGCCTTGCCATTGCGCGCGCTTTGCTTGTTCAGCCGCAAATTTTAATTTTGGATGAACCAACTTCCGCTTTGGATTTAAACATTCAAGCGCAAATTTTGACCTTGCTTGAAGAATTACAACAACAAAACAATTTAACTTATTTGTTCATCACGCATAATTTTTCCGTGGTGCGCCAAATGGCAGATGAAATTGCCGTGCTTTATTTGGGGCATTTGGTGGAATGGGGCAGCGCAAAAGAAATTTTGAATCATCCCAAACATCCTTATACCCAAGTGCTTTTGAATTCGGTTCCCCAATTAAGCGACCAAGCGCCGCGTGATTTGTCGCTTGCCAATGCATTGCCAATGGAAAATGTTCAAGCGGCTTGCCCGTTTTATGCCCGCTGCCCCAAAGCCACCAACATTTGCGCCGAACAAATACCGATGATGATTCACCAAAAAAATCAACATTTTGCTTGTCATTTGTTATGATTTTTTGAAAATTTTTTTGGGTTGACCGTGGAAAATTATCCGAATCTTTTGCAATGTATTGGCAATACGCCCATTGTGGAATTAAAAGTGATTGATTTTAAAGAAAATTTAAAACGCAACAATCACTTGCTGTTGAAATTAGAAGGCTTTAATCCAACAGGTTCGCTAAAAGACAGACCGGCGCATTGGATGATTCTCAATGCCGAAAAACAAGGCCAAATCAAACCTGGAAACCGCTTATTGGAAGCCACATCTGGCAATATGGGCATTGCTTTATCAATGATTGCCGCACAAAAAAAATACCCTTTAACCTTGATTATGCCGGATAGCCAAAGCACTTTGCGCCAAGAAGCCATGCGCACTTTTGGCGCGGATATTGTTTTAACGCCGCAATCGGGCGGAATGGAATTATCCCGCGATGTGGCTGACCAAATGGCCAAAGATGGCAAAGGATTTTATTTGAATCAATTTGATAATCCTGCCAATCTCAACGCACATTTTTGGGGCACCGCGCCTGAAATCTGGCGACAAACGCAAGGAAAAATTACGCATTGTTTGGCGTGTTTGGGTTCATCGGGCACACTCATGGGCACGGCAAAATTTTTAAAAGAAAAAAATCCAAACATTCAAATCATTGCCATCACGCCCGATTCCAACGGACACATTCCGGGCATTCGCAAATGGGAAAAAAGTTATATTCCGGGAATTTTCAATGCGCATTTAATAGACCAAAGCATTGAAATTCCTTTGTCTTTGGCGGAAGAAAATCGCCGCTTGTTGGCAAAAAAAGAAGGCATTTTTGTGGGCACTTCATCGGGTGCAGCTTTGGCGGCAATGCGACACATTGCGCAACATCAAAACAACGCCACCATTTTGATGATTGCCGCCGACCGAGGCGAAAAATACTTAAACGCTGTTTGAAATCAAGCCATTATTTTTTAAAAAAATGGGGCGTTGACCGTGGAAAAATGACTTTTAAAAAAAATCCACGGTCAACGCCCAAAAAGTTTTATTTTTTAAATGTTGATTGGTTGATTTGTTGATTTTCAACACAATTAAAAATCCAATTCTTCGCGCGGGCGAATTTCCACATAAGTATTGTCACGCAACTGACGCAACCAATCTTGGTAGACTTCATCCAAACGGCGCAAATGCAAATCGCGTTTGGCAAGTTGGCGCGTGCGGTCATCGGTCACATCTTCTTGGCGGCGTTCCAGCACTTCAATCAAATGCAAACCAAAAGGCGTTTGGACAATGGGCGAAACCTCGCCACTATTCAAAAGGTTCATGGCATTTTCAAAAGGCGGCACGGTATCACCCGGATTCACCCAACCCAAATCACCGCCATTGGCTGCCGATGCGTCTTGAGAATAACGTTTGGCCAGCGTTTCAAATTTTTCACCAACGGACAACTGGCGCAATACTTCATTTAAAGTTTGGCGCGCTTGTTCTTCTGAAACCAATTCATTCACGCGGATTAAAATATGCCGCGCGTGCGTTTGTTCTACCAGTTGGCGCGCTTGTTCTTCAATGATTTGCGCGCCTTTGCGATTCAACAACTGCACAATATGAAAACCTGCCGGCGAGCGCCAAACTTCACTAATGCCGCCAATTTCCAAATTTTCAACCGCGTCTATATAAAGTTGCGGCAATTGCGAAATGGGACGCAATCCCAGTTTGCCGCCCGATAAAGCATCGGGCGCATCCGAAAAAGCCGCACTCAATTGCGCAAAATTTTCACCTTCTGCCAAACGTTTGCGCACCGTTTGCGCGCGTTTTTGTATACGGTTAATTTCTTCTTGTGAGGCTTCTTCGGGAATGCGCATCACAATATGCGCCAAATCCAATTCCATTTGGCTGGTGTTTTGTTGTTGTTTTAAATAATTATCCACTTCCGCATCACTGATTTGAATGCGAGAATCCACCTCGGTTTCGCGCAATCGCGCAATCAGCATTTCATCTCTAATTTCTTCTTTAAATTCTGCCCAGTTTAATCCTTCGCTTTCAATGGTTTTTTGAAAGGCTTCTTCACTCAAATGATTGTTGCTGGCTAAGCGCTTCAAACCCGCTTGCAATGTGGCATCATCAATGAACAAGCCTGCTTCTTTGGCTTTTTGCAACTGGGCTTTGTCCATAATTAAGCGTTCCAACAATTGATTTTCCAATTCCAATGGATGCGGCATCGGCGTGCCTTGTCGCTTTAATTGCGCTTCTACGCTTTTGTAGCGTTTTTTTAATTCCAATTGTGTAATCACATCGTTGCCCACCACTGCCACAATGCTGTCTGCCGCAAGCGATGCGCCCAACGCGATACCGGGCAAAAACACGGACAACAACAGCCATTTGGATGAAATTTTCATGGTTTTAATCCTTTTTCATTTTTTTGAAGTTTTTTAATTTTTTCAAAAAATCCACGGTCAACCCGATTTTTTTTTGAAAAACTAACGCATCCATTCATTGGTTTTGCCATAGCCGGGCACGCCGCGGCGCAAAAGCTGCATTGGGCTAGAACCAATGGATGCAAAATCGTTTAATTCCAACTGCACAAAAAATGCCGTATTGGCAGAACCGGAAATTGCCGCCAGGCGCTGCCCAACCAAACGCAATGCCCAACAACCTGCATTGTATTCCACGCCCACAATGGCTTCCAACAAACGTTGGTCGCGCAAAGAATAGTTGTAACGCGCAACACCATACCAATTTTTCAAATGCCGATTGACTTCTTTCAACGGCCATTGCGTTGCCCAATCAATTTGGTCGACCGTGGATTTTCCGGTTTGGGGATTTTTAACATAACGGTAACTTGCCGACATCACGCGCCCATAATCAGGTTGGTAACGCGCGCCAATGGAAAAACGCTCCGTTGCCGTTTGGCGATGATTGTATTCCACTTCCATTTCCGCATACGTTTTATTCCACACCAAACCTGCCACAGAACCCACGATATTGGAAAAATTTTTGCCGCGGTCGTTGTTTTCAGAATCGGCATACAATTTCACACGCTGGTCAGCAAAATAAAAACGCTCGCCCAACATTGCGCGAAAATACTCCACGCCATTGTTTTTGCCCAACAAACGCGAAGTCAAAGCAAAGGTTAATTGATTGGCATCATTGACGCGGTCCACGCCGCTGTAAATGTTTTCCGTAAACATTTGCGCCAAACTAAAATCTTTAATAGCGGTATCCAAAATGGGCAAATGCGCTTGTTTTTTATACGGAATATAAACATAAAAAAGGCGCGGCTCTAAGGTTTGCGTATAAGGTGTTTGGCGAAATTGCACATCGCGCTCAAATGCAACGGTGCCGTCAATAGAAAAAGTTGGCAACACTCTAAAATGGTTGTTTTTTTGTCCACGCGCTTTGTCTTCTGGTGTTTGTTTGCTCAAACGGTAATGCGTTAAATGCAACCCCACTTTGGAAGTCAGTTGAAAAGCAGGATAAATCAACGGAAGAGAAACTTGCGGATACAACACCCAACGGTCAGCATTGGTTAAGTTTTGGTGCGTAAAACGGCTAAATTGTCCGGTTAAAGAAAAATCCGCCATATTGCCCAAATTGGGCTTGAATACATTCATATTCAACTGCGGTTCTAAAAAATAAGGCACCGCAATGGGATTTTCTTTATCCGTTTGCAAAGTTTGGTAACGCACATTTTGAATGCTGGTAGAAAGCCATGTTGCCGGCGTATAAGCCAAACTCACTTGGCGAATCAAATGCACTTGCGAAGTTTGCAACAATTGAGAAGACAAATCTTGCCAATAATGATCATCGGAAACTTTATTCCAATGCACAAAACCGGTTAAATTTTTTGCCAATTCTTGAGAATGCACCCATTGCCAAGCGTAGCGTTTTTTTTCTAATTCTTTGTCTTTGGATAGCCATTCACCCCGCACAAAACCGCTGGATTTTTCAAACAAATAGCGTCCTTCCGCTCCTAATTGCAAGCCGCGTTTGGTCATCCAACGCGGATAAAGAGTGAAATCATAATTGGGCGCCACATTGGCATAATAAGGCACAACCAAATCAAAACCGGTGCGCGTGGATGTGCGGTAAGTGGGCGTTAAAAAACCGCTTTTGCGTTTATCGGATAAAGGAAAAGAAAAATACGGCGCATAAAAAATGGGCACATTTTTAAACCAAAGCGAAGAATGTTTGGCATAACCGGATTCAGTTTCAAAATTCAAATCCAAAGATGGCGTATGCAAATACCAATCGGGGTCATCATTCATGCAAGTGGTATAACGCGCTGTTTTGAGTTTCAAATGTTCTTTGGATAAAAACCGAATTTCATCGGCTTTGCCTTGCGCAGTAGAAATGCGTGTGGGCGAGGGTTGTTTGGTAGGCAAACCATAACTATGCGCCACATTCACCATCATTGCGGCAGTGGAAGCGCTTTGGTAAGTTTCATCATCCAAAGAACTCATCACCACATTTTGATTTTGATAAAAACGCACCGGCACTTCACGCGCCAAAAAATAGCGCGCTTGGTCCATTTTGCCGGTATCGTCAATCAAAAACATTTCCATATAAGGCGCGTGAATTTCCACGCCATAACGCATGAGTTTGGCATGACCTTGCGCAATAACTTTTTCTTCCAATGTGGAATAAGTTAAGGAATCAGCAAACCACCACGCATCGGCTCTGCGCCATTGGGCATTGCCTTTGGCAATCATCACATTGTCCAACTTGCCGTCTATCAAATCGGCTTTTAAAAATGAAGCCGCGCCATTGGACTTAATTTTGGTTGAATAAGGAATGCCATAAGGCAAGTGCGCTTTTTGCGGGTCAATAGAATGCAAGGTCTCTTCGGTTTTTAAATTTTGAAAAAAATTTTCCGTTGACCGTGGAAAATGATTGGCAAAAACATTTTGTGCCAACAACATAGCCAACAAACATACGCTAGGCTTTAAACGAAACATTTTTCAAGCGAGGTAGTGTAAAATTTTGGCATTTTAACAGCTTTATAAAAAAAACTATGCCACGCGATGCCTTACTTCATTCGTGGATGCAACAAAACTGCCCCCATTTAAAACATTGTGAACCGGCATCCAGTGATGCCAGCTTTCGCCGATTTTTCCGCTTGTTTTTATCCAACGGCACCACGCAAATTTTGATGGACATTCCGCCCGAAAAAGAAAGCACCGCAGCATTTTTGAAAGTGGCGCACATTTTAAATGCGGGCAACATTGCCGCGCCCAAAATTTTAAAAACAGATGAAAAAAACGGCATTCTCATCGTCTCTGATTTGGGGCGCATTGTTTATTTAGAAGCCTTAAAAGCCGCGCCCGAATCCGCCGACCATTTGATGCAAGCCGCGTGTTCGGTTTTAATTGATTTTCAAAAAATCAGCCGCGCGGGCGTTTTGCCGCCGTATAGCCACACGTTGTTGATGAATGAAATGCAACTTTTTATAGATTGGTTTTTAAAACGCCATTTGAATTTTGCTTTATCCGAATCGGAAGAAGCCGCCTTAAAAAACGTTTTTCATTTTTTGAGCAATGCTGCGCTCAATCAACCCAAGGTTTTTGTGCATCGCGATTTTATGCCGCGCAATTTGATGTTGCCTGAGGCGGGCGATGCAATCACGCCCGCTTTAATTGATTTTCAAGATGCGGTTTATGGTCCCATCACTTACGATGTGGTCTCGCTTTTTCGCGATGCTTTTATTTCTTGGGAAGAAGAACAAGAATTGGATTGGGTCATTCGCTATTGGGAAAAAGCGCGCGCGGCAAATCTGCCCGTGCGCGCTGATTTTGCGCGCTTTTGGCAAGAATACGAATGGATGGGTTTGCAACGGCATTTGAAGGTTTTGGGCATTTTTTGTCGGCTCAATTACCGCGATGGCAAAACGCACTACATTGCCGATTTGCCGCGCTTTTTGAATTACGCTTTAAAAGTTGCAGGGCGTTATGCCGAATTATCACCGCTTTTGCAAATTTTAAAAAAACTAGACCAAACGCCTGAAAAAACGGCATTCACTTTTTAAAACTTTTAAAATTCCACGGTCAACCGCAAATTTTTTTGAAAAATGTTTGAAAAATTCTCCAATTTAAAAATTTTGGTTACGGGCGATGTGATGCTGGACCAATATTGGTTCGGCGATGTTGCCCGCATTTCGCCTGAGGCGCCTGTGCCGATTTGCAAAATCAACAAAAGCGAAATTCGCTTGGGCGGCGCGGCCAATGTGGCAGCCAATTTGGCGGCGCTCGGTGTTCAAACTTCCTTGCTCTCTATTTTGGGAACAGACGAAGCCGGTTCTAATATTCAAAAATTAGCCCAAAAAGCAGGCATTCAAACCCTGTTGCACGCCGATGAAATGCTTGCCACCATTGTGAAATTGCGCGTTATTGGGCGCGGTCAGCAGTTGTTGCGCATTGATTTTGAAACCGCGCCATCCCAAGAAAGCCTTTGTGCCAAGTTTGCCAATTTTAAAAAAGAAGTCAGCAAAAACGATTTGATTGTGCTATCCGACTACGGCAAAGGCGCACTGCTTTACGCGCCCGAAATGATTGCCATTTGCAAAGAAAAAGGCAAAGCCATTTTTATTGACCCCAAAGGTGATGATTACGAAAAATACCGCGGCGCCACCTTAATTACGCCGAATCGCCAAGAATTAGAAAGCGTGGTTGGCAAATGGCATTCTGAATCCGATTTGGAACAACGCGCACAAAAACTGCGCGAATCATTAGAAATTGAAGCGCTTTTGGTAACCAGGTCGGAAGAAGGCATGAGTCTTTTTACAAAAAACGGCGTTTTGCACCAAAAAGCCCAAGAAGTGCGCGAAGTTTTTGATGTTTCTGGCGCAGGCGACACGGTGATTGCAACCATCGCTGCCACCCGCGCGGCAGGCGCTACTTGGCAAAATGCATTGCATTGGGCAACCTTGGCAGCAGGTGTGGTCATCGGCAAACTCGGCACAGCGGTTATCACCCCGCAGGAATTGCAAACTTTAATCCATTAAGGAAACAGCAAAATGTATACGATTGTAACCGGCGCGGCAGGCTTTATCGGTTCTAATTTGGTGCGCGCTTTAAATCAAAAAGGAATCAACAAAATTATTGCGGTAGACCATTTGAAACAATCCGAAAAATTTAAAAATTTGATAGGTTTGGATATTGCCGATTATTTGGACAAACACGAATTTTTGGATTATTTAAACACCGGCGCATTGGATAGCGACATTGCGGCAATTTTCCACGAAGGCGCTTGTTCCAACACCATGGAAACCGATGGCGCTTATATGATGGAAAACAATTACCGCTATTCTTCCTTTTTGTTGGATTATTGCGTGGAACAAGAAATTCCATTCATTTACGCTTCTTCTGCCGCAACATACGGCGCCAACAATGTTTTTGTGGAATCCTTTGAAAATGAAGCGCCGCTCAATATTTATGGCTATTCCAAATATTTGTTTGACCAAAAAGTGCGGCGAATTTTAAATGAAATGCCTTGTTCGCAAATTGTCGGTTGCCGTTATTTTAATGTTTATGGTTACAACGAATTCCACAAAGGCAAAATGGCAAGCGTTGCCATGCACAATTTTTTTGAATTCAAACAAAATGGTTTTGTGGAATTGTTTGAAGGTTCAGAACATTTTTTGCGCGATTTTATTTTTGTGGAAGATGTGGTTCGCGTGAATTTGCATTTTTTGGAACATCCAGAAATCAACGGCATTTTTAATGTTGGCACGGGCAAAGCGCAATCTTTTACCGAAATCTCGCGCGCCGTTATCAACACCATTAGGCAATCACAAAATCTGCCCGAATTGTCTTTGGAAGCAATGCAAAATGAAAAATTGTTGCGTTTTAAACCTTTTCCAGATTCTTTAAAAGGCAAATACCAAAGCTTTACCGAAGCCAATCTCAACAACTTGCGCCAAAACGGCAAATACACTGCCGATTTTTTAAGCGTTTATGAAGGCGTGAGCCGTTACACCGCTTGGCTTTTGGAGAACGACAAATGAGCAAAGCGCAACTCTCGAAAATTCGACCAGATTTTGAAATCATCGCCCGCTGGATTGAACCGAATAATCGCGTGTTGGACTTGGGTTGCGGAGACGGCGCTTTATTAAAATGGTTGCGCGAAAACCGCCCCATTGAATGTTGCGGCGTGGAATTGGATGAACACGCCGTGTTAGAAGCCATTGCCAACAACATTCCCGTTATTCAAAGCGACTTGGAAAACGGCTTACAAGACTTCGCCACACATTCCTTTGACAAAGTGATTTTATCCCGCACGTTGCAAACCATTCGGCAGGTTGAAGTGGTTTTGTCTGAAATGTTGCGCGTGGCGGATGAAGCCATTGTTTCCTTTCCCAATTTTGCTTATTGGAAAAATTTAAAGTCGGTTTTAAAAGGCAAAATGCCTGTTTCCGAAGATTTGCCCTACTCTTGGCACGATTCACCCAACGTGCGCTTTTTTACCCTTGCCGATTTTGAAAATCTTTGCGCCGATTTAAACATTCAAATTGTGGAAAAGCATTTGTTGAATGAAGACGGCTCAGAAATTATGCCGCCTTCTGATTTTTCACCAAACGATATGAATTTTTTAACATCACTGGTGGTGTGCCGTTTGGGACGTTTTCAAAATTAAACAATCATTTTTTTAAATTTAAAAAATGTTGGGTTGACCGTGGAAAATTTTTATTTCAAAACGCTTTTTTCCAAAAAAATGTTCATTTGCGTTTTAACAGGATTTTCCTCCGGTTTGCCGCTTCTTTTGTTGGTCAATTTGGTGCCGGCGTGGTTGCGCTCCGAAAATGTAGATTTAAAAACCATCGGTTTTTTTGCACTCATTCAATTTCCTTACACGTGGAAATTTTTGTGGTCGCCTTTTTTAGACCGTTTTGCGCCATTTTTGGGGCGCCGCCGCGGTTGGATTTTCATTTGCCAACTGTTGCTTTTTTTTATCATCGGCTTTTTGGGCGGAGCCAACCCGCAAGAAAATATTCTTTTAATTGCCACGTTGTGCGGCGCCATCGCTTTTATCTCTGCCACTTTGGATATTGCCATTGATGCCTTTCGGCGCGAAATCTTAACGGATGAAGAACTCGGTTTAGGTAATGCCATCCATGTGAATGCTTACCGCGTGGCGGGTTTGGTCCCGGGGTCGCTTTCGCTTATTTTGGCGGACGTTTTGCCGTGGAATCTGGTTTTTTGGGCAACGGCGGCTTTTATGATTCCGGGCGTTTTAATGCCATTTTTTGTGGCTGAACCACCACACCAAAACGCCCCGCGAACCTTAAAAGCGGCACTGAAAATGCCTTTTAAAGAATTTTTAACGCGCAAAGGTTGGCGCGGCGTTTTTTTAATTTTGGGGTTCATTTTTTTATACAAATTGGGCGATAGTTTGGCAACTTCCATCATCACGCCATTTTATTTGGATATGGGTTTTTCCAAAACGGACATCGGCTTAATTGCCAAACACGCCGCACTTTGGCCAAGTGTTTTCGGCGCGATGCTCGGCGGCTTGTGGATGATTAAACTCGGCATTAACCGCGCCTTGTGGATTTTTGGCGCGGTGCAATGGGTAACCATTTTGGGTTTTGTTTTTTTGGCACACATCGCCCCTTTTGATTCAATCGGTTTTTATGAACGCAGCATTTTGGCAATGGTTATCGCCTTGGAATATTTGGGCGTAGGGCTTGGCACAGCGGCGTTTGTCGCCTTTATTGCAAGGGAAACCAACCCCGCTTATACGGCAACGCAAATGGCGCTTTTTACCAGTTTTGCCGCCGTGCCACGCACATTCATCAATGCCTTTGCGGGCGTTTTGGTTGAACATTTGGGCTGGTTTTCCTTTTTTATTTTATGCACCATCCTTGCCACCCCGGGAATGCTTTTGCTTTTGAAAGTAGCTCCTTGGCATGAAAAAAATAAAAAAAAATCACGTTGACCGTGGATTTTTAAAAAAATCCATGGTCAACGTGAAATAATTTTCAAAAAACAATTTATTGCGAAAAACCCGGCATTTTGATTTTGGGCATTTCCACAGAATCCAACATATTTTTAATGAATAAACCCAATTCCGTTTCGCCTTCCAACTGCAATTTGCGTTTGAAAAACAAGGTATCGGGGTCTTCTTGGCGCAACAACAATTGTAAAAATCCGGCGCATTTGGCTTTGAAATAAACTTGGGCGCTTTTTTCTTGAATGGGATGAAACTTGGTGCCATCAAAAGTAAAAAATGCCGATGTGCCGCCATCTAACATTTCCACGCAAAAAGTATGGTGATTTAAAGTTTGCAAATCATCAAAAGGCAAAATGCCTTTTTTGATTGCCCAATTCAATGCTGCGCAAAGCAAATAAGCATGCGGAGTTTGCGGCAGTTTTTGATTGATTTTTTTCAACCAAATCGGCAAGGTAAAATCCGGCACATTCAGCGCTTGCGGCTGTTGAACAAAATAAACAAATTGGTCAAAAAAGGCCATTTTCATTTTCCTTATTTTCTGTTTGCACAATGCCTGCTTGATTCAACCAATAACCATTGACAAAACCAATCTCGCTCCATGCTTTGTTTGCTTGAACAACTTGTCCTTGAATGGCGCAATCAAATGCCGATACAATTTCAGCCATAAAATGTTTTTGCGGCGAAATGCGCACGCGTTCAATGCCCATTTTCACCATTTGGTTGATTTCATTGAGCAAACAATAAGTTTGCGCGCTCATGGTTTGAATGCCGTTGATGCACAAAAAATCCTGCCCTTCGCGCGTTTTTAAGGTTAAACCTTCTTCGTGTTCCATGCATTTGAATTGGCAATCGTCTTTGTTCAATTCGTAATGTCGCGCGGTGAAGCAGCGCGCCGAAAAAGCAAGCGGCAGTTTGCCAAATACAAAAACTTCCGTCTCCACATTTTGGGGTTTGGTTTGGTGCAGTTGTGCGATCAAATCGCGCCCGGCTTCCAAAGGCGGAACAAAACGCATGCAACCATAACGGTGAAAGGTTTTTAAGGTTTCTTCATTGTAAATATTGATGTGCGCACCTGCCACAAAAGGTTTGCCTTTCATTAAACTTAATGCGCCCAAATCATTGATTTCTATGGGAAAAGGCGATTCTTCCACCAAACGACGCAAGTTTTTTAAATCCGATTCGGATTCCAATAACGATTGCGCACACACCACCACATTTTTGCCGGCGGCATGCAAATCTTTGGCCAGCGCCAACCAATCGGCCAATTTTAATTGTTGGCGCCTAGAACAAACGGATTCACCAACATAAATGGTATCAATTTGGGCAAGTTGCACCACATCGGCATAAAAATTCAAAATGGCTTCTTTCGGCCAGAAAAAAAGCAAAGGTCCTAAACTGATTTTCATTTTTCCACGGTCAACCTAAAATTTTTTTGAAAAATCAACGCCACGGACGATTATACGCGCCCAACGTGGCTTGCGAACCTTCGGAGATTTTTGCCAAATCTGCCATCCACGATTCTTCTACTTGAAAATGTTCTTTGTTTTTTAAAGCATCAATGGCGGCGCGCATCACCTTGGTCACCTGCGCCACATAAGCGGGTGAGCGTTGTCGGCCTTCAATTTTGATGGCAGCAATACCAATTTTTTGTAATTGCGGCAAAATTTCAACCACATTCAAGCTTGTAGGTTCTTCCAGCGCGTAATAAGTCTCGCCTTTGACTTCAAAGCGCCCTTTGCACAATGTGGGATAACCAGCCGGTTCATCGTCTTGAAAGCGGTCAATCAAAATGTGATTCAAACGCGCTTCCATGGCATCTTCTTTTTTATACCAAGACACAAACTTGGCAGGCGAGCAAGCGCCAACGGTGTTTGGCGATTCGCCTGTGGCGTAACTGGATAACCAACAACGCCCTTCATTCATCACGCACAAACCGCCAAAACCAAAAACTTCAATGCCAACGGTGGTATTTTTGACCACTTGCTCAATTTGATTCAACGTTAAAACGCGCGGCAAAACGGCGCGCGAAATGCCAAACTCTTTTTGACAAAAATTGATGGCTTCGTAATTGGTTGCCGAACCTTGAACAGAAAAATGTAGGCGCGCTTTATCGTATTTTTTGCGCGCATAAGAAAGCAGACCCAAATCCGCCAAAATCAAGGCGTCCACGCCCAAGTCAATGGCTTTATCCACAGAATGTTGCCATTCTTTCACCAAACCGGCTTGCGCAAAAGTATTGATGGCAACCAGCACCTTCACGCCATTTTGATGTGCGTATTCCACACCTTTGATTAAGGCCTCGTCTTTGAAATTTAATCCTGCAAAATTGCGTGCATTGGTGTTGTTTTTAAAGCCCAAATAAACTTCATCGGCGCCGCAATCCACCGCCGCTTTCAAAGCTGGTAAATTGCCAGCCGGACAAACCAAATGGGGTAACATAAAAAGCCTTTTTTGTTGTTGTAAAAAAACGCATTTTACAAAAAATTCATGGGCACAAGGTTTTGCGCCTTTTCTTTTTTAAAAAAAAACAAAACGTTGACCGTGGATTTTTTAACCAAGAAAACATTTTTTTACAATTTTCTTTTTTGGATTTCCAAAAAATGCTTGACGAAAAAAAACAAAAAAAGAATAATGCCCTTAAATTTTTGCAGTGCACAAAAAATCAAAAAAACTTTGGGCACAAGCAACAATTGAGTTTCAAAAACCATCCAAACCTAAACTTTTATTGAGGAGTTTCTCAAATGTTCAAAACCCCCGAACAATTTACGGCTGCCAACAAAGCCACCGTTGATTCTTTACTTTCTTTGGCAAACACCGCTTTGGCTTCTGCCGAACGCATTGCCGCTTTGAATTTAAACGCCGCGCGTTCTGTGATTGAAGATTCTGTTTCCAACGCACGTGCCTTGGCTTCTGCCAAAGACGCACAAGAAGCTGCCAGCATTGCCGCCGCCCAAGTGCAACCCAATGTGGAAAAAGCCGTTGCTTATAGCCGCTCTGTTTATGAAATCACCGCACAAACCCAAGAAGAATTGTCCAAAATGGTGGAATCCCAATTTGGTGATTTTCAAAAAACCGTGAGTTCCTTGTTGGATAGCGCCGCATCTTCTGCTCCTGCTGGCTCTGATGTGGCGGTTGCCGCTGTGAAAAGCGCCATTGCCGCTGCCAACTCCGCTTTTGACAATATGAACAAAGCTGCCAAACAAGTGGCTGAAATTGCCGAAGCCAATGTCACCGCTGCCACCAACGCTGCGGTGAAAGCAAGTGGTGCCGCAAGCAATGTGGGTTCTTCTGCTTCCAAGAAAAAATAAAAACAGCATACTTTACAAGGCCCCTGCCTTTTGGTTGGGGTTTTTTTATGTAAAATAAACTTGTTTACATTCTTTTTCTGGTGAGGATTTTTATGGACAACAATTTTGAACAACTGGTTGCGGCACAACGCGCCAACACAGAAGTTTTGATGGCTTTGATTCGCACAGCTTTCAACAGTGTGGAACGTTTAACCGCTTTGAATATGGCAGCCTCGCGCGATTTTTTTGCTTCAAGCCTAACCAACACGCAACAAGCATTAAGCGCCAAAGATGCCAATGAATTGACACAAATCAATTCCGCTTTGGCACAACCGTCTTTGAACAAATGGATGGAATACTCCCGCAGTTTGTATGATTTAACCGCCGACATTCAAAAAGAAGTCACCGCGGTGATGGAATCGCAATATTCTGCTTTTTCGCAAAAAGCAACCGACACCGTTGAAAAAGTCAAAACCAGTGCGCCGATAGGCGGTGAAGTGTTTGCGGCCACATTGCAATCTTTTTTAAATGCTTCCAACCAAGCTTTTGGCAATATGTCCAACATTGCCAAGCAAATTTCTGATATCACAGAAGCCAATTTCAACCATGCCGGCAATGCCACAAGCAAAGCTTTAATGGCATCCAAAAAAACAAAATAAGTTTTTTTAAAACAAATGGCCGCCTTTATCCAAGGCGGTTTTTTTATTTTCAAAAAACAAAAAATCCACGGTCAACGTGAAATTTTTTTTAAAAAAATAAAGCGTTGACCGTGGATTTTTTGCATCGCGTTACAATGCCAAAATGATTGAATTCCATTACGCGCAATTCCAACAACTGCTTTTTTTATACGCAATGCCAGCGGCGCGCATTTTGGCATTTGTTTCGGTTGCGCCCATTTGGGGAACGGGCGGTTTGCCCTTGCGCGTGCGTTTGTTTTTGGGTTTGACACTTTCTTTTTTTGTTGCGCCTATCATTGCCGAAACAAAATTTGTTTCTTTGAATGCCATGTTGGATGTTTTAAGCATGCAAATTTTCATCGGCATCGCTATGGGATTGTCGATGCGTTTGGTGTTTGGCGCCATTGATGTGGCAGGCGAATACATTGGCTACCAAATGGGTTTGGGCTTTGCCACGTTTTATGATCCCATTGATTCTTCACAAACGCCCGTCATGTCGGAGTTTTTAACTTTAATGGCTATTTTGCTTTTTTTTGCCATTAACGGCCATTATCTTTATTTGGAAGCGCTCATCAAAAGTTTTCACCTGTTGCCTTTGACACCATTGAGCGTTTTGAAAACCCAATCTATTTGGCACATTGTGCATTTGGCTTCCTTGATGTTTTCTTTTGGCTTGTTGTTGGCTTTGCCTATTGTGGCAACCATTTTGATGCTCAACACCACACTTGCCATTTTAACCCGCGCGGCACCGCAATTAAACATTTTTGCGCTGGGTTTTCCAATCACTTTATTGGGCGGATTTTTCTTATTGGCTTTGGGTTTGAGCGATATGCAAGCCATGATGACGGTGATTTTTGAAAAAGCATTGGAGAGCATTCTTTCATTTATTCCACGGTCAACCTCCAATTTTTTTGAAAATTTTTAAATTTTTTTTAAATTTTTTTTTAAAATTTTTTTCAAGTTGACCGTGGAAATTTTTATCTTTTCCGCAACAAAATGCCCAAATAAATGGCAATGGACAAAAAACAAAGCGCTGACCAGTTGGCCATAGAAAGTCCGAACATAGACCATTCCACGCTGGAACAAAATCCGGTTGCCAAAAACCATTCCGGGTAACGCATCCCCAAAAAATCCACAAAACGTTCAATGGCATTGGGTTCTGAAAAACCACATTCTGGCAACAATCCGGGATAAAGTTGCATCACGCTTTGGTAAATGGCCAACCCCAAACCCGATAAAGAAGACAAACCAGCCAACACGCCAAGCGTTTTCCAAACTTTTGCAAAAGCGCCAAAGGCAAACATCCAAAAAGAAAAAAACGCAATTTCAAAATACAAAATTCGTTGAAAAATGCAATAAGGGCAAGGATTCAACTGCAAATAATATTGCAAAGCCATCCCAATAAAACCAATCAAAGCGCTGCCGATACTTAGAATTAAAAAATAAAGCGCGGTTGGGATTTTTCTCAAAAACATTATTTTTCCTTTAAAATTTTTTCTTAAAATTTTACAAACATTTTAAAGAGAGCACGCCATGCAAGCAAAAATTCTTTTGGTTGAAGACGATGAACGTTTGGCCGCTTTAACCGCAGAATATTTAACCAAAAACAATTTTCAAGTTTTGATAGAAAACAACGGCAACGAAGCGGTGAATCGCATTTTAAAAGAATCACCCGATTTGGTGATTTTGGATGTGATGTTGCCCGGCAAAGATGGTTTTGAAGTCTGCAAAATCGTGCGCGACAAATTCTCCGGCGTGATTTTAATGCTGACCGCCCGCGATGAAGATTACGACCAAATTTTGGGTTTGGAATTGGGCGCCGATGATTACATTGCCAAACCCGCACAACCGCGCGTGTTATTGGCGCGCATCAAAGCACTTTTGCGGCGCGGCAATGTGCAAGATTTGCCCAATCAAGTGGCCAATTTGCAATTTGGTGCCTTTAAAATTAGCCAACAAACGCGCAATGCTTTTTTAAATGGAGAAAACATTGATTTAACCACCGCAGAATTTGATTTGTTATGGCTTTTGGCAACGCATGCGGGCAGTGTTTTGTCGCGCGATGATTTGCTGCAAAAATTGCGCGGCATTGGTTTTGATGGTTTGGATCGCTCCATTGATGCGCGCATTTCACGCTTGCGCCGCAAATTAAACGATGATCCGGAAAATCCCAAACGAATCAAAACCGTGCGCGGCAAAGGTTATTTGTTCAGCAAATATGATTGGGATTAAAACCACCAAGCGATTATTCCAACGCCAAGGCAAAGGACCTTATCGCTTATCGCGCTTGTTTTTTAATTTTTACATCGTCAGCATGGGCACTTTTATTGCCATTGCCTTGATTGCCGACTTTGTGATTAGCCGCGCCCAACACGACAAAATTGAAGAATCAGCGCGCCGTTTTATGCAAGGCACTGTGCGCATGGTGGAAATGGATTTAGACCGTTATCCCAATGTGCTTTGGTATTTTCGCATTGAAGACATTCAAGCGCATTTTGCCTATCCCATTCATTTGTTGGAGCGTGAACAACTCAATGCGCTTTTAACCTTATCCGATTTAAACCAAATTGATTCTGGCGAAATGGTGATCTCGCTGCCCGACCAAAAAATTTACCAACGTTTGGGCAACACATCTTTTGTTTTGTCTATGGGACCTTTTGCCCAAAGTTTGCACGAAGGCACTTGGCTTTCATTGGAGATGCGTTTGCGCCTTTTAACTTGGAGTTTTATTGCGCTTTTGTTTGCTTTGGCGCTTTATTTTTGGATTCGTCCCATTTGGCGCGATTTGGAACATTTAAGACAAACGGCCGCGCTGTTTGGTCCCCAACACCAAAAAGTTTATGCGCATGCGCATTCCAAATTATTTGCGCCATTGTCCATTGCGTTTAATTCTATGATTCGCCGCATTGATGAATTATTGAAAACGCACAAAGAATTAACCAGCGGCATTGCGCATGAATTGCGCACACCTTTGGCAAGAATGCGGTTTGCGCTGGCTATGCTTTGCGATTTATCCGATTCTCCCAAAGAAGAACAAGCGCGCTTCATACACAATATGGAGCGCGATTTGGACGAATTGGATAAACTCATTGACACCAATTTAACTTACGCCCGCATGGAACGCGAAGAATTTCACGCCAATTTTGAATCCATCAACTTATATTCTTGGTTTACCAACGAATTGGACAATTTGCGTTTTTTAGCCCAAAACATTGAATTTGAAACGCACAACCAACTCTTAGAAAACACTTTTGGCGAAATAGATTTAAAACTCATGCCTTATGCCGTGCGCAATTTGATTAGAAACGCCTTCAAATACGCCCAAAACAAAGTCAAAGCGCAAGTCTTATTGGAAAACGAAACGCTGATTTTTATTGTGGAAGATGATGGCATTGGCATTGACGATGCGGATAAAAAACGCATTTTTTCCGCATTCACCAGATTGGATCGCTCACGTGATCGCCAAACAGGCGGCTACGGCTTGGGTTTGGCAATTACCAAACGCGCGGTTTATTTGCACGCAGGCGAAGTTTATGCCGAAGATTCTGCTTTGGGCGGCGCGCGTTTTGTGTTGCGTTTTCCGCAATACCAAAAAAATCCACGGTCAACGTAAAATTTTTTTGAAATTTTTTTCACGTTGACCGTGGATTTTTTGAAAAATAAAAAAAACAATCAAAAAACTTAATCAAATCAAAGCCTTACAAGTCATTTTGCTTGGCACATTTTTTGCTTTATTCCCATCAAGCGGCATTTTATCAAAATCAAAAAATGCCGTAAAAAAAAGCAAGTGAGGAAAAAATTATGGGCATCGGTTTTTTAAACATTGGCATGTCGGGTTTGCAAGCCGCTTCAATGGGTTTGAGCACCACCAACCACAATATCACCAACGCCAATTCGCCGGGTTATTCGCGTCAAAACACGGTGCAAGCGGCAACGTGGGCGCATTACACCGGCAATGGTTCTTTGGGACAAGGCACGGAAGTCACCACAGTCAAACGCGCTTACGACCAATTTGTAAACAAACAACTCAATACTGCCCAAAGCACTTACAGCTACTTCAAGGCTTACAACTATGAAGTGGTGCAAATTGACAATCTTTTAGCGGATGAAACTTCGGGATTATCGCCGGTTTTGCAAAAATTTTTCTCCAGCGTGCAAGATTTGGCCAACAATCCTTCTGAAACGGCAACGCGCCAAGCTATGGTTTCATCCGCGCAATCTATGGTTTCTGGCTACAAAACCTTGCAACATCGTTTGGATGAATTAAACGAAGAAGTCAATGGCAAAATTGAAGTTGCCATTTCCAAAATCAATTCCATTAGCGAACAAATTGCCGATGTCAGCCGGAAAATCCACTTAACCGAAGCCGCTTATGGTCAACCTGCCAATGATTTGCGCGACCAACGCGATGCTTTGGTGCGCAATTTAAACGAACTCATTGATGTGAAAACCGTGCAAGCGGAAGACGGCACATTTAGTGTTTTTATGGGTTCTGGCCAACGTTTGGTTTCTTCTTTTGGCGAATTAACACGCCTAACCGCTGAACGCAAAGATGAAAACAATTCCCGCCTCACCATTGGTTTGGAAACCGCCAATGGCGGCGCCATGGCATTGCCGGAACATTTGATTCGCGGCGGAGAATTAGGCGGTTTGTTGGCTTTTCGCTCTGAAACAATGGATACCGCCAACAATGAATTGGGACGCATTGCCGCTTCATTGGCTCTTGTTTTTAATGCCCAACATGCAAAAGGGCAAGATTTATTGGGCAACAAAAACGGTGATGCCGGCTTTGAAAACAATTTTTTTGATATGACCAATATGCAACCGTTGGTCACCAGTTATTCTTCCAACAAAGGCAATGGCATTGTGAATGCGCAATTTACAGCTGCCGAATTTGGCCCGGAAACCACCAACGGCAATTATTACACCATGCTCACCACCAGTGATTACCGCTTAACTTGCACCGGTGCCAATGCCAATGGAGACAAACAATACCAACTTTTGCGTTTGAGCGACAACACCATTTTGGGAACAGGCGATGAGAAAACTTTAAATGAACTTGCTCGCAAAGAAGGTTTTTCTCTCAACATAACCGGCGATGCGCAAGAAAACGACCAATTTTTAATTCGTCCCACGGCCAATGCGGTCAATAATTTAAAAATCAATGAAAGCATTGTGGCAGACCCACGTTTGATTGCCGCGGCACTGCCTTTTGGTGTTGCCGCCAACCCCAACAATACCGGAGGCGGCACCATTACCGAAAGCGCCACTTCGCCACTTGCACCAAATGGCAAAGTCACCTTGCCGATTACCATTACTTACGACAAAAATGAATTAACCGTTCAACAAGCCAATGGACAAATCACTTACAAAGCCGCAGGTGCCGCAACGGAAACCAAAGTAGCCGCAGGAGCTAAAATTCCTTACACCCAAGGCATGCGCATTTCTATTGATGGAATGGTTTTTACATTGTCAGGCCAACCCAACAACGGCGATTCTTTTACTTTAAATGCCAACAACGGCGCCACAACCGACTCACGCAATGCACTGGCATTGGGGCAACTGCAAACCCAAAACACAGTGGGCGGCCATGATATTACCAACGACAACAACAAAAACGACAAAGGCACCACCACGTTGCAAGGTGCTTATGCACAAATGGTGGCATTTGTAGGCATTAAAGCCAATGAAGTGGCAGTTGGTGAAAAATCGCAATTAAGCGTTTTGAATCAAGCCCAAGCCAATCAAGAATCATTGGCAGGTGTGAATTTGGATGAAGAATACGTCAATATGATTAAGTATCAACAAGCTTACCAAGCTTCTGCCCGCATTATTGAAGTGGCTGGCATTGTGTTTGATACGATTATCAACATGCGCCGTTAAAAAAGGAGAGTGAAAATGCGCGTTTCTACTGCTCAAATTTTCAACAATGGCACGCAAGGCATTGGTAAAAATCAATCTTCGCTTTATCGTTTGCAACAACAACTTTCATCAGGTAGACGCGTGATGACGCCATCGGATGATCCTATTGCGGCATCGCGCGCAGTGGTGTTGTCACAAAGTCAATCGTTTAACAAACAATCCATTCGCAACCAACAAGATGCCGATTCCAAATTATCAGAAGTGGATTCCCAATTGGATTATTTGGGAAAACGCTTAATTTCTGTGCGTGATAATCTGGTGCAAGCGGGCAATACACATTTAACCGCGGAACAAAAAAGTTACATTGCAACGGAAATCAAAGGCGCCTTTGATGAAATTTTGGCCATGGCCAACACGCAAGATAGTTCTGGCAATTATATTTTTGCCGGTTTTTTGGCCGATGTGCGCCCTTATAACGAAACAAAAGAAGGCGCCGTTTATGCCGGCGACCAAGGCAAACATTTGGTGCAAGCATCAACCGGGCGACAAATTGCCACCAATGTTTCGGGCACTGAAATTTTTAATTTTAAAACGGGCAATGGTTTGTTCCACACGCGCGCAGGTTCTGCGATGCCGGGCGTATCGGTGAAAACGCAAAGCGAATCACCCAATGTAGTGGTATCCGTCAATAGCGTGGATTTTGAAAAACAACAAGCGGCAATTACTGCCGGCAACAGCAAAGTGGTTTTGAATTTTACCAATCAAAACACCATCACTTATACCAAAGCAGATGGAACGCAAGGACAAGCCACTTACACGCCCGGAAATGTGATTGATCTGGCAGATTTGGGCGTTAAACTCAATGTTTCAGGCACCATTGAAGCGGGGGAAAAATTAGATTTAAACATCAACACAACCAACACCGGAGAAGGCATTATCAATCAAGGCAGCATCCAAAGCATTGGCAATTACAATGCGGCAATCAATGCCGGTTACAAAGATTTGGCAATCAAATTTACCGAAACCATTCAAAATGGCAATTCCAGTTTGACTTACCAAATTTTTGATATGAAAGACCCCAAAAAACCAATAGAAATCACCAATGGCGCACAGCCTTATACACAAGGACAAGCCATTTCCTTGCGCAATTTAAAAGTAACCCCTGCGGACTTTGGTATTTCCATCTCCATTGATGGCACGCCCAAAGGTGGCGATACGTTCAGCATTCACAGCAGTGAAGAAAAAAACGTTTTTGGCATGTTGCGCGATGCGTTAAACCTGCTTAATCACGACAAAAGCACCACGCAAGACAATTTTGGTTCTATTGAATTCAGCAATCGTTTGGCGGGCATTTTGCAAAATATGGACCAAGCATTGGAAAATGTAAATCAAGTGCGCGCCAGCGTTGGCGCAGATATGCAAGAATTGGAATCGCTTAAAAATACCGCCGAAGACAAAGTGGTGGAATACGCCAGCGCCATTTCCGACTTGGTAGATTTGGACTATACCGAAGCGGTTTCCAATATGATGCAGCAAACCTTGCAACTGCAAGCGGCCATTTCCGCCTTTCAACAAACCAGCAATTTAAGTTTGTTCAACCGATGAAAAACATTCTTTTTTGTTTGGCATTCTTGCCTTTTTGCGTTTTTGCCAATCCGTGGCAAGCGGGCATGGCAACCGGCAATCCAGTGATGGATACCATTTTGGATTTGCCGCCCAATCCTTTTGCCAAAAACTGGGAGATGAATCAAGCTCAACTCTCGGATAATCGTTACGCGCTTTCTTTGCAATTAAAGCGCTTTCACACGGGCGGCGCGGGTGAGGCGCAAATTATTTTCAAAACGCAAGCGCAGGCATTGCGCAAAATGCTGGGTTATCAAAATTACGCCATTGAAGAATACAGCGAAGGCATTGTTTCGCACACTTTGGGCGCGCGCCGCGTGGCAAGCGGCGTCATTGTTTTTTACAACGCCAATCCCACAACAGAAAAAATCATTTGGCCAAACCACAAAAAATCGCCCAAACTCAATTTGGGACAAAACAAACCGAGCAAAGTGCAAACGCATGCCGTGCCCAATGTAACGGAAATTGACGGCGTGCCATTGTGCTTAACGCCTTGCGCAGATATTTTGGAAAAATAAAAAAATCCACGGTCAACGTTTAAAAATTTTTAAAAAATTTTAAAAAAAATAATCCGTTGACCGTGGATTTTTTTATTTTTTATTATTTTCCTTTACACATTTTTAAAA
>JBNMHE010000004.1:0-28067 GCA_050872585.1 Rhodocyclales bacterium
ATTTGATGCTCATCCACGCGGCAGAACCGTGGAATAGTTTTCGCTGCGGCAATTTTGATGAAGGCAATCGCGCGGTGTGGCGCGCCTTGGAAGAAGCGCTTCAAAATGGCAAAGTGCGCGCCATTGGCGTTTCCAACTTTTTAGAAAAGGATTTGAATAATATTTTGTCCACTGCCAAGGTTGCGCCGATGGTCAATCAAATTTTATTGCACGTGGGCAACACGCCTTTTGAACTCATGGAATTTTGCAAAAAACAAAATATTTTGGTGGAAGCTTATTCGCCCATTGCGCACGGCAATTTGTTGAAAAGCCAAGAATTGCAAGCAATGGCTGAAAAATACAAAGTTTCTGCCGCACAACTTTGCATTCGTTACGCCTTGGATTTGGGCGTGTTGCCCTTGCCCAAAAGTGCAAATTCCCAGCATATCGCCCAAAATGCCAAGGTCGACTTCACCATTTCAGCGCAAGATTTGGAGATTCTCAAAACCTTAAATTTCAAAGACTACGGCGAAAATGCGCATTTTCCAGTTTTTAGTGGAAAATGATTTTTTTCCACGGTAAACAAACTTTTTTTTTCAAAAAGGAGAAAAAATGCAATACATTGACGAAGCCACCAGCGGCAAACGCATTTCCTTCAAAGGTTTTGCTGTTGCGGATAAAAACGCAAAATTCACGCCTTTTGAATCCACACGCCACGCTTTGGGCGATTCCGACATTTTGATTGAAATTCTTTTTGCCGGCATTTGCCACAGCGATATTCACTCTGCCAAAAGCGAATGGAGCCAAGGCATTTACCCGATGGTGCCCGGGCACGAAATTGCTGGGCGAGTGGTTGCCATCGGCAAAAATGTTCAAAAATTCAAAGTGGGCGATTTTGCGGGCGTGGGTTGTATGGTCAATTCTTGCGGCAAATGCCCTGCCTGCAAAGAAAGCCATGAGCAGTTTTGTGAAAATCGCCAAACCGTTTTTACTTACAACTGCCAAGATTGTTTTCACAACAATGAACCCACTTACGGCGGCTATTCCAACAACATTGTTGTTTCTGAAAAATTTGCCATTTGCATTCCACCAAACGCACCATTAGAAAAAGTCGCACCGCTTTTGTGCGCTGGCATTACCACTTATTCGCCATTGCGTTTTAGCAAAGTGGGCAAAAATTCACGTGTTGGCGTGGCAGGTTTTGGCGGTTTGGGCGTGATGGCGGTGAAATATGCTTTAACCATGGATGCGGAAGTTTTTGTTTTTGCCCGCAACACCCGCAAAAAAGATGAGGCTTTGAAGCTTGGCGCCAAAGCGCTTTACGTTACAGATGAACTGCAAAATGTGCCGGAGCGCTTTGATTTAATCATTTCCACCATTCCCACCTATTACAACCCGATGCATTACGTCAATTTGCTGAAATACGGCGGCGAATTGTGTTTTGTGGGTTTGCCGCCAACAGAACAAATGCCCAAAATTGCGGTTTCAAGTTTTGTTTATAGCGCCAATCGGCGTGTTTATGGCTCGCTCATCGGCGGCATTGATGAAACGCAAGAAATGTTGGATTTTTCAATTCAACACAACATTTACCCGGAAATTGAATTGGTGCAACCCACGCAAATTGATGAGGTTTACCAAAAATTAACCAGCGGCAGCGGGCAATTCCGTTATGTGATGGATATGCAAAAAATGTGATTTTTTTAAAAATCCACGGTCAACGTTTATTTTTTTAAGAACTTTTTAAAATTTTTAAAAATTATTTTAAGTTGACCGTGGATTATTTTTTCCAAAAACGAATATTGCCAATAAAATTAAAAAAACACCACAATATTTTATTTTTTGAAAAAAACAAACACATTTTTTGTTTTAAAGTTAAACCTGCCATTTTGGGCGCCAATTCTTTTAAATTCAAAGCATTTTCTTTTTTATATTTTATTTTTAAAACTTGCACATTTCTTTGAAAATCCCGCCGATTTAAATAAATAGATTTGGCTTTGTTGTAACCGTATTTTCCCAATAACATATAAATTTCATCGGCAATGATTTTATAATGTGGAAAATCACCCATAAATTCTTGTTGGTAAATTTCTAAATTTTCACTTTCAATAATCGGCGCATTTTTAATATCATTTAAATCAAAAGTTTTATTTTCATTTAAAACTTGATTTTCAAATTCTTCTTTGTATTTTAAAGGACAATTTAAACCAGAACCATCCCAACCAATATTGCGCACCAAAGAAATGCGTGGCATTAAAGTATTTTGACGACTAATAGCCATATAAACGCAACGTGCGGCATCGTGAAACGGCATTTTATTGAGCATAGAAAACACCGTGGCATAACGATACAATTTTTCACTTAATTTAAATAATTCTTGGCGATTGTGATGATTTTCCAAATAATGTCCCAAATAATCGGTTGTAAAGTCTTTTTCCATTTTCAAACATTTATCTTTCCATTCACCAAAACCCCAAGCAGAAAAATACTGATGTTGCAAAAAAACATTTTCTTTATTTTCCCAAATAATAGGATAAGAATAAGCACAAACAAATGCCACATTTTGATTATTTTTGTATGCATTTAAAGCTTTATTCATATAATCCAAAAATGCTGGCGAAAAAATATTATCGTCTTCGGTTGCAATATAAGCATCATAATGTTGGAAAGCATAATCTCTTAAAAATTGTTCATTTTTAATTGCGCCCAAATTGTGTTGGTGTTCAAATAAAGTGACTTTCAAAAAACCTTTTATTGTTGGAATATATTCTTTAATTTTCAAATAACCATTTTTATAATGTTCTTTGGGAGGAAAATCCAAACCAATCACAATTTCAGTTTTTTCCGCATGCGTGCATTGTAAAAGCGATTCCACACATTTTTTAAAATGTTCAAAACGATTCAACGTGGGAATAATAACGGGATAATAAATCATTTTTTTAATAATCAAAAAATAAAATTTAATAAAATTTAATAAATCAATTCAAAATCTTCCAGTCTTTTTTTTGTATTTTCCTTTCCGCAAAACATTAAAACATCCACAATAGACAAATTGGGAATAAAATTAAATTTAAATTGCGGATACGATTTTAAATTAGGTTTTAAAAATTTTAAATTGATATTTTCTTTTTCAAAATTTTCCTTACAATAAAGTTCTTTTCCGCCTATTGAATTGTAATAATTTTTTGCATTTAAAATTTTGCAAATATGAATCACCTTTTCTTCTCCTTTTAATAAATTATTTTTATTTAAAGAACTGGACAATATAATGTTTGTTTTAAAATCTAAATATTCCGCAATTTTTAGAATAGAATTAAATAAAAAACTTGCCAAATTTAAATTAGTATAATTTAAAATAGAATCAAGAATCTTTTTGGTTTCATTAAAAAAAGGAGCATGCGCATAATTTAAATCAATCATTTTTTTAAACTTTTTAAAATCATCTTGTATGATTAAATCATTAATCAATTTAAAGGAACTGGCTTTGTGAATTTGAATGCCAAACATTTTTGCCCCCCCCCCCCAGAATTTAATAAAAAATAATTGCGGTTAATCCAACCTTGTTGAATATAATTGACATCATCATAAACAATATATTGATCCACGGCATTCATCAATTGCCAATAACCCAAATAAGGAAAAAAATAAGGTTGCATAATGCCGATTTTCATTTTTTTATTCCTTTTTAATTTATTCAGTTTATTTAAATTTATTTTAAATTTATATAATTATTACTACTAATTAAATAAGCATTTTTTAATGGTTTGAACCACGCGTTCGGCATCATTCAAATTTAAATCTGCATAAATAGGCAAACACAATACTTCTTTTGCCAATTTTTGCGCAACAGGCAAATGTTGCGCACTTTCCAAATGGCGATACATCGGAAAATAGCTAATTAAAGGATAAAAATAACGGCGCGCCATAATATGATTCTCCTTTAAATAAAAATAAACTTCATCACGTGTTTTGCCTACTATTTTTTCATTGATAAAAATAGGGAAATAAGCATAATTGTATTGTGTATTTTCTTTTTGATTTAAAAACCGAATACCCTCTGTATTTTTAAATGCATTTTGATAATACTGCGTGATTTTTTGGCGATTTGAAATTGCCGCATCTATTTTTTTTAAATTTAACAAACCAAAAGCCGCACGCACTTCATCCATTTTGCTGTTGATGCCAGGCGCATCCACGGTGATTTCATCCACAAAACCAAAATTTTTAAGTTGGTCAATGTATTTTTTTGTTTTTTCATCGCGGCAAACCAATGCGCCGCCTTCAATGGTGTTGAAAACTTTGGTGGCGTGAAAGCTCAATGTTGCCATATCGCCCGCATTCAAAATGCTGCTGCCATTTTGCTTAACGCCAAAAGCATGTGCGGCATCGTAAATGACCTTCAAATGATTGTGTTGGGCAATTTGTTCAATGGCTTGCACATCGCAAGGCGTGCCATAAACATGCACGGGCAAAATGGCCGCTGTGTTGGGCGTAATGGCGGCTTGAATTTTTGAAGGATCCATATTGCCGGTATTCTCTTCCACATCCACAAAAACAGGTTTTAAGCCGTTCCACCACAAAGCGTGCGTGGTGGCAACAAAACTATAAGGCGTGGTAATGACTTCCCCTTTGATATCCAAAGCATAAAGCGCGGTAATCAATGGCAAAGTGCCGTTGGTAAAAAGCGACAAAAATTCAACACCCAAATAAGCGGCCAAAGCTTTTTCCAATTGATTGTGAAACTCACCAAAATTGGTAAGCCATTTTTTTGCCCAAATTTCCTCCAACAATGCGGAAAATTCCGACAAATCAGGCAAAAGCGGTTGGGTGACAAACAACGGAGATTCCATTTTTTTCAAAGCAAAATACGTTTTTTGATTTTACCTTTTTTTCTATTTTTTTTATATTTTTTTAGCTTTTTATTTTTTTAAACTTCCAAACGTTTTTTGAAAATTTTTTGAAGTTGACCGTGGATTTTTTGATTTCATCCTTGTTTTTCATTGTTTTTTATTTTTTTTAAAATATAAACTTTGTTTTTTTTACCCACAATTTCAACCCATTCATTTGAAACAAAATCATCGGTTTGGGCTTGCCACATTGTGCCATTGCATTCAATCATTCCATTTTCCACAATTTTGGCACAATCCCCTTTTTTGGGAACAAGATGTTGATTTTCTACAAAAACATCTTTGGATTGAATTTTTTTCAAAATCGGTTTAATTAAAGGAACGCCAATCAAAGAAAAAAAAGCAATCCAAAACAATTGCCAAGTGAAAATGTTTTCAACACGGATTAAATCCAAAAAAGTCAATAAAGCAGTGAAAACAAAACCCAAGCCCAAAAACAACAAAAAAGACGAAAGAAAAAATACTTCGGCAACCCAACAAAGCATTGCAAAAATCACCAATTCGGTTGCCGACATGCTTATGCTCCTTTTTCAACAAAACTTTTGAAAACGCTCAAACTGCCGATTAAATCGGCGGTTTCATAAGGCACAATCAATTTATCTTTGCTGGGATTTTTGCCCATTTCATTAAACGCCATAATACGTTCTTTGGCCAACAAAAATTCCGCCGCCGCTGGATTTTGCGCCATCGCTTGATTGATCAAAGCAATGGCATCGGCTTGGCCTTGCGCCAAGGCAATTTGCTCGTATTTTTTGGCATCCGCCATGCGTTCAATGGCTTCGGCTTGCAGAACTTGTTCGGCTTTGTAAGCTTCGGCATTTCTAATTTGCGCTTGTTTTTCCGCTTCGGCTTTTAATTCAATGGCGCGTTTGTCGCGCTCGGCTTTCATTTGTTGATTCATTGATTCTTGAATATCTTTGCCAACGCTAATCTCGCTGATTTCAACGCGCATAATCTTCACGCCCCAATTGTTTGCCGCCTCGCCCAAGGCAATTTGCAAAGCCGCATTCAATTTGTCGCGATTGGAAAAAGCATCATCCAACGTGATTTTGCCCAATTCCCCGCGCAAGGTTGTAATCGCCAAGTTTTCAATGGCGGTTTTGTAATTGGTCACGCCATAAGTTGCCACTTTGGCATCCATCACGGTCACAAACACAATGCCATCCACATAAATGCTCACGTTGTCTTTGGTGATGGCCTGCTGCCCCATATTGATGAGCTGTTCTTTGCTTGTAACCCTTGCCACCACGCGGTCAATAAAAGGAATAATAAAATTTAAGCCGCCAAAAAGCGATTTGTGGTATTTGCCCAAACGCTCCACAATCAAAATATCCGTTTGCCCGACAATTTTCAAACCAGCGCCCAGCGTAAAAACCACAAAAATCAACACAAACAACATCATTTCTAGCATTTTTTTTCCTCTGAAAAGTTTTGTTCTTTATACCCCAAAGCAGCGCATTTTGAATCAAAAAATCCACGGTCAACGCAAATTTTTTTTGATTTTTTAAATTTTTTTCACGTTGACCGTGGATTTTTATTTTTCGGGCATTTGCCAAAAAGAATCGTATTTTTTATTGGGCAACAAAATTTCATCATTGAGTTCTTTTAATGAAAAATGGCTTTCCAACAAACTTTTTTGCTCGAAAGGATTGCGCCCCAAACCAAAAGAATCGGCTGGAATGCCAACCGATTCCAAAAGCAAAGGCGCCATATCAAAATGGGTTAATTTTCTATTTTTAATCAAATCATTAAAATTATTTTTATTGTTTGTATTGTTTGTATTGTTTGTATTGTTTTTATTATTCAATTCTTTTTCAAATAAAGAATTGATAAAAACATTGTAAATGGGCACAGGTTGATTATTGGAATAAATTTTAAAGTTATGTGGTTCATGATCGCCCAAAATAACAATAGAAGTATTTTCTTTTAAAGAAGAATTTTCTATATATTCAATAAAACTTTGAATCACTTCATCAGAACAATTAAAAGCTTTTTCATATTTTCCCCATTTTAAACCGTCTTTATTTCTAATGTTGGATGAAAATAATTCACAAGATTCATTGGTTGGTGGCATATGTGTATCTAATGTTAACAAATACAAAACAAAAGGTTCTTTTTGTAAAGAAAGTTGTTTTAATTCTTTTTTTGCCAAATTCATTAAAATTCTGTCATGAATTCCCCAAGATCTAATTTGCGGCGCATCATTTAAAATTGTTTTGGCAACTTGATCTTCATTAGACAAATAAACCAAATCTTTAACTTGAATATGGTGATTTTCCAAAAAATGTTTTTTTCCCGCAAATACAAAATTGGAACCGCCTAAAAAAACTTGTTTGTAACCTGCTTGATTGAAAATATCCGGCACACAAACCGCCGATTTTAAAAAATGTTTTTCAATTGATAAATTCTCATAAGGCACATTGAGCGGAATGCCACACAAATAAGCCACCAAAGCCGCCGCCGTCCAAGAAGTGCCTTCGGTTTGGAAAATTCCACCAACACGATTATTGTGTGAAAAATTGATATGTTTTGCCGCCACATCGCCCAAATAAGGCGTTAAATTCCCAAAAGGCGATTCCGGATGAATGCCAATGCCATTGGGATTGGTGCGTGAAGTCAATGCCGAAGTCAGCGATTCTGCAAAAATAACAATTAAATTTTGTTTGGGTTGATTGTTTTTCAAAATGTCAGAATTTTTTAAAACAGAATCATCATAATCTTGATAATAATTTTCATACAATGTTGAAATTTTATTTCTTGATTGCCAATAACCTGAAAGATGCAAATAATGTTCAGCAGTATAATAACTAATGATTGCAATGGTAAATAAAATAACAAATTGCAGTTTGGGATATTCTTTGTAAATAAATTGAAAAATAGGATTAAAAATTTTAAAAACAAAAAGCGTTATTTTGTGAATAATAAAATAAATTTTTTTTGGAAAAGACAACACCAAAGCAATAAAAAAAGCAGGAAAAATGTTTATTAAAACAAAATGGTAAACTTGATAATCTCCCGCTTCGCCCAAAGGTGCACGCAAATGAAACAAAACTTGTTGGAAAGAAGTAATATCAAAATTCAAATCCAACCAAATACATGAAAACAAAACAGAAAAACAAAAAAACAATACAATAAAAACAAAAAATGGATAAACAAATAAAAAAATGCGTTTTTTCATCATCAACTTTCTTGATATAAAAAAAATTTTAAATTTTATATTTAAAATATTTTGATTTTAAGCAAAAGCAGAAAAAGAAGATGCTTGATTTTCATTTTGAACAGATTCATATTTGTTTTTGATTTTTTCCGTTTGTTGTTGCATTTCTTCTTCTTTCAATTTTAACAATTCTGCTTGTGCCGATAATTTCATTTTGGCTGCCGTTTGCGCCACTTTGTAATCCTGCGCAGAAGGTTGGGCGGGCGCTAGCGCCGCTGCGCGAATTTTTTGCGCTTTGGCCAAGGTTTCTTCGGGCGTTCTGCCAGCGCTTGTATCCACGGGAACTTCGCCCGCCACGGCGTATTGCTTGCCGTCTGGACCAGTTTTGTAAGTATAACTTGCCGAACCCGTGATGCCCGCGCCCGCTGCCATATGCGCTTGCTCGTGTGCGCGCACTTCGCGGTCAGCGGCTTTTAATTGCGCCAACACGCGCGCTGTTGCCGATTCTTGTTGCGTTTTTTGCGGGTTTTGCAAAGTTTGCGTATTTTGTGAATTTTCTGCTTGTGCAACCGATTTTGCAATATTTTGCGCCGACAACTCTCCCTTTGCCTGTGGAATGTAGGCATAAGCCATCGCACTGATTGAAGTTGGCAAAATCTGCATCATCATTGGCTTTCTTTGTTTTTTTCATACTTTATTTTTATTATAAATCGTTTTTGAAAATACAAAAAAATCCACGGTCAACAAAATTTTTTTTTAATTTTTTAAAATTTTTTCAAATTGACCGTGGATTTTTTTACAAGAAAAACGCAGGCTCACGCACCGCATGCGTATAAAGTTCTTCTAACTCTTCTTTGTGGAAAACATAATCTTCATTCGGAAAAGACTTGGCTTCTTCCGGGCATTTTTTCACACAAGCATTGCATTTGATACATTTGCCGGGCGTGGTTTTGACATTGTCAAAATCAATGGATCCCAAAGGACAAACTTTGGCGCAAATTTTGCAATCGGTGCAATTGTCGTTGGTCACCGTTTTAATAGGCAAAAATTGAATGAATTCGCCTGCGCCATTTTTGGGACGCATATGCGTGCGATAAGGAAATTCACCTTGAACCCAAATCGGTTGGTGATTTTCAAAATGATTTTCTTTGATTTTTTGCGCCAATTTAATTGAAAAATCATCCACTTTTGCCCAGTCATTGGCATTGGGACGCCCCGCACCCAAAGTGCTTGAAAACGCATGCACGCTAACCAAAGCGGCACCCGCAATGGTGCGAAAACCATCTTTTTCTAAAATATCGCGCAATTCAATTAAAGAATCATCAAATGCTCTTGCGCCATAAGAAACAACGGGAATGGCAAGCGCTTTGTTGCCGATTAAAGAAGTAATATAAGGCACAAAAAGGTTGGGAACGCGCCCGGCATAAGTTGGCATACCAAAAACGACCACATCATTGGGAGAAAAATTAGGCGTTTTTTCACGCATTTTGGGCAAAGTAAAATTATAATTTTTAAACGGTGCGTTCAAACTTTTTGCAATACTTTGCGCAATCGTCATGGCAATCTTTCGCGTGCCACCAGTTGGGCTAAAATACATCGCGTAAACTTGACTAGGTTGCATACTTTTTTCCTTGTAACATTCTTGTAACAATTTTTATTTTACCTGAAAAAATGATTGAAATTACACGCAAAATTGAATTTGATGCCGGGCATCGCATTCCAGACCACCAGCACCAATGCAAACATTTGCACGGACATCGTTATGTTTTGGAGTTGTCTGTTGTAGGCGAAATCAAACAGCAAGATGGCGCTTGTGACAACGGCATGGTTGCGGATTTTGGCGTCTTAAAATCCATTTTGAAAACGCATTTGATTGATTTATGGGACCATGCTTTTTTGGTTTGGGAAAAAGATGAAAAAATTGTGCGTTTTTTGCAAACATTGCCCAATCACAAAACGGTCATTTTAAAAAATGTGCCCACCGTTGAAAATTTAGCCCAAACGGCTTTTGCCATTTTGAACCCGGTTTTATCGGAAAAAAATTTAAAAATCAACCGTTTGAAATTGTATGAAACGCCTAATTCTTGGGCGCAAATCCAAACGCCACCAAAAGAATAAAATAAAAAAATCCATGGTCAACGCAAATTTTTTTCATTTTAAAAAATTAAAAAAAAATCAAGGTTGACCGTGGATTTTTTTGTTTTAAAAATCAAAAAAGAATCAAAAACTAAAACGCCGGCACACGATTGCGCAACCACGCTTTCAAAGAAGGAATGGCGTTTTCAGACAATTCCACCACTTCAAAAGTTTGCGGTTGCGCCAACATTTTGCGCAACAATTGGTTGTTCAAAGCATGCCCGCCTTTGCGTGAAGAATATGCCGCCAAAAAAGGATGGCCAGCCAAATACAAATCGCCCAAAGCATCCAAAATTTTGTGGCGCACAAATTCATCGGGATAACGCAAACCATCGGGGTTTAAAACGCGGTATTCATCCAACACAATGGCGTTTTCCAAACCGCCGCCAAGCGCCAAACCGTTTTCACGCAAAAACTCCACTTCATGCATAAAACCAAAAGTGCGCGCACGTGAGATGTCTTTCACATAAGAATCGTGCGCAAAATTCATTGTGGCAAGCGTTGCCGAGCGGTCAATGACGGGATGATTAAAAACAATGGAAAATTGCAAAGAACAACCATCAAAAGGCTCAAAACGCGCCCATTTGTCGCCATCTTGCACTTCTACTTTTTCTTTAATGCGGATAAATTTTTTCAAGGCTTTTTGTTCTTCAATGCCCGCGTTTTGAATTAAAAAAACAAAAGGCGCAGCCGAGCCATCAAAAATGGGCACTTCGGGCGCATCCAAATCCACATAAACATTGTCAATGCCTAAACCACACAAGGCGGACATAATGTGTTCCACCGTGCCGATTTTAATATCATCCTTTTGCAAAGCAGAACAAAGCACGGTATCCGTTACATTCAAAGCGTGCGCGGGAATTTCAACCGGTTCGGGCAAATCCACGCGGCGAAAAACAATGCCCGTATGAATGGCGGCAGGTCGCAAGGTTAAATGAACCTTGCAACCACTATGCAAACCGACGCCAGTAGAAGAAATTAAAGATTTTAAAGTGCGTTGATACAACATAAAAAAAGAAACCGAAACGAATCGTTTGCCATTTTAACAAAAAAACAAGAAGCAACTGCCACAATTCCCAAATGCAACAGTTGCTTTTGTTAATCAAAAAATCAATCGGCTTGTTTTCTTAAAAAAGTGGGAATAGCGTAATGGTCTACGCCACTATTGGCAAGCGTTTGCGCCGTCATTGAGCCCACAGAAGTTTGGCGACGATGGCGGCGATTGACCGCTGGACTTTCCACATTGGAAAAATCAGGCATATCGTCCGTTCCGGTGCGCACATTGGTGCTGACCACCACTTCTGGCATTGCCGCTTTGGCGGCATTTAAACCGGTGGCAATCACAGTTACGCGCAATTCATCGCCCAAAGTATCGTCATAAACAGCACCGAAAATAACGTGATCTTCATCCATGCCACAAGACAATTTTTGCACCACCTCCATCACCTCAGACATTTCTTTGGTTTTTAAAGTTTCCTTTGAACCGGAAACATTCACCAAAATGCCACGCGCAGTGGATAAATTCACACCTTCCAACAAAGGTGAGGCAACGGCTTGTTCGGCTGCCACACGCGCACGATCCACACCCGATGCGGTAGCTGTCCCCATCATAGAACGCCCCATTGCACTCATCACCGTGCGCACATCTTCAAAGTCCACATTCATAATGCCGGGCGCAGTGATAATTTCCACAATGCCGCCTACCGCATTTTTTAACACATCATCTGCCGCACGAAAACAATCTTCCGCAGAAGCGTCATCCCCCAAAACTTCAATGAGTTTGTCGTTTAACACCACAATTAAAGCATCCACATTGTTGCTTAATTCTTCAATACCTTTTTCAGCCGTGCGCATGCGGCGAGTGCCTTCAAAACGAAAAGGTTTGGTCACCACACCCACCGTTAAAATTCCCATTTCACGCGCCATTGCAGCCACAATAGGTGCCGCGCCTGTGCCTGTTCCACCACCCATTCCTGCGGTAATAAAAACCATGTTGGCTCCAGATAAAGCGCTGCGAATATCTTCTAATTTGGCCTCCGCTGCGGCACGCCCTTTTTCTGGAATTGCGCCCGCACCCAAACCGGAATCACCCAAGGCAATTTGCACGGGAGCCGAACAATGCGAAAGCGCTTGAGAGTCTGTATTGGCAACGACAAAATCCACACCATTGACCACACTGGTAATCATATGTTCCACGGCATTGCCGCCTGCACCACCCACGCCAAAAACTTTAATGACTGTGCCGCGGTCAAATTTATTAACCGGATCAACAATGGTGTATTTCATATTCTCCGCCATTTTAAAAACTCCTCCAAAAGAAAATCCCTCAAAAATAATTTTTGGGATTTTAAATGATTTAAAAAAATAAAACAATTCTTATTTAAAAAAAATTGAAGGTTGACCGTGGATTTTTTTCAAAAAAAGTTAAAAAAAACATAAACCAAAAAAGTTTAAAAGTTTTCTTTAAGCCAATTTCTAAGATTATAAAAAATATCGCGCATTGTTTGTTTTTCTTGTATTTGTTGTCCACGGCGCTTTTGATTTAATGCTTCTAATAATATGCCATAAGCACAAGACATACTCGGTTTTTTTATTTTATCCGCCATATTTCCATGATATTGCGGCAAACCCAAACGAAGCGGAACTTGGAAAATCTCTTCACCCAATTCCAACATTCCCGGCATCACGCTTGCCCCGCCCGTTAAAACAATGCCTGAGGACAAGCAATCCAAAAAACCTGCACGACGCAATTCTTTTTCCACACATTCAAACATTTCTTCCACGCGCGGTTGAATAACATCCGCCAAGGCACGGCAATTCAACTTGCGCGAAGAACGGTCATTCACGCCAATCACATTGATAAATTCATCAGGATTGCTTAAATCGCTCATGGCGTTGCCGTATTTGCATTTGATGTTTTCCGCTTCCCTTTTGGGCGTGCGAATAATCATGGCAATATCAGAAGTGATGTTTTCTCCTGCCAGCGGCAAAACCGCGGTGTGCCGAATGGCTCCTTTGTTCCATACCGCCACATCCATTGTGCCGCCGCCAATATCAATCAAACAAACGCCCAAATCTTTTTCATCAGAGGACAAAACCGCATTGCTGGATGCCAAAGATTGCAACACCCAATCATTGATATCCAAACCACAGCGGCGTGCGCATTTGCTGGCATTTTGCACGGCAGAGATATTGCCGGTAACAATGTGCGCGGTTACTTCCAAACGTCTGCCATTCATACCAATAGGTTCTTTAATGCCGTCTTGTCCATCAATTTTGAATTCTTGTGGCAAACAATGAATAATTTCTTGATCGGCGGGAATGGGCATAGCACGTGCGGTTTCAATCACGCTTTCCATATCGGCAAAACTGATTTCTTTGTCTTTAACAGCAACCAAACCGGGCGAATTAAAACTTTTAATGTGCCCCCCGGAGACGCTGGCATAAACTTCATTCACATCGCAATCCAGCATCAATTCCAAGTCTTCCAACACGCGCCGAATGGTATTCACCGTGTCTTCAATATTGGTGACACGGCCATTTTGAATGCCTTGTGATTCTTTTTCACCCACTCCCACAATGTTGATATTGCCTTGTAAATCCAACTCTGCTGCCAAAGCAACGCTTTTGGTGGTGCCAATATCCAATGCCACAATAAAATTTTCTTTGCGCATTTTAATTTCCTTTCAATACATTCTTTATTGCCAAGATAATCCCCTCAAATAACGCAAATCAATAATTTTGGGCGTATTTTCTAAATGTAAAAAATCATTTTGTAATTGGGGATAAAATTTTACAAAACGATTTAAATTTTCCTCTGATTTTATTTTTTTAGAATCGCGTCCAAGTTTTAAAAGCATACCATTTTGTAAACGCATTTCCCAAGATAATCGCGGAGATAAATAAATTTGCGTAATTTTTTGTTCTATTTTGTCTAAAATTTTAGAAAAATTTTGGTATTTTTTTAATAATTCAAAAGATGAATCTTCGGGGCCAAAAAATTGCGGTAAATTTTGTGGAAAAGAATAATGCAATGGCGCATAAAAAACTTCTCCTTCTTTATTAACAAATGCTTTTTGATGATGCTCATAATTTCCCCATTCCGCCAGTGCTTCTTGTTCTTCAATTTCTATGCTCAAACGATTGGGAAAATTGCGCACAATTTTGATCTCTTTCACCCACGGCATGGTTAATAATTGTTGACGCATGTGATTCAAATTCATACTTAAAAAATTGCCTTTTAAGGTTTGCGGCAAAACGCGCGCCAAATCTTGCGCCTGAACATAACGCAAGGGCGTAACCACTTCCAATTCCGCAACACGCCAAAAAGGCATTTTCCATAAAAAATTACCCACGCCCCAACATAAAAAAAGCAAACCAATCCAAATAATCACATCCGCAAAGGCAAACATCAATTGCGGATTATCAAAAAATCCCCATGCTTTTTTGGGTTCGTCATATTGTTTCCAACGACTCATGGTTGATTCTCCAAACTGGCCAAAGACAAAATAGACAAAACCAATTCTTTAAAATGCAAACCCATGGCTTTTGCCGCCATTGGCACCAAAGAATGGGAAGTCATTCCGGGAGAAGTGTTGATTTCCAAAAAATAATGCTTGCCATCGTTATCCATTAAAAAATCAATTCTGCCCCAACCTTTGGCTTTTAAGGCGTTAAAGGCTATTAGCGATTCTTCTTGTATTTTTTTGGTTTGCCATTCGGAGAGTTTGGGCGCCGGGCACAAATACTGCGTGTCGTCTCTTAAATATTTCGCTTCATAATCGTAAAAAGCGGCATTCGGACGAATTTCAATAATCGGCAACGCCGCGCCATCCACAATGCCAACCGTGTATTCCCCGCCCAACATGGCTTTTTCAGCCAAAACCACAGAATCAAAGGCGCGCGCGGTTGTGTAAGCTTGTTGTAAATCTTCTTGTTTATCCACGCGTGTGATGCCAAGCGATGAACCTTCGTTTGCCGGTTTAACAAATAATGGAAAACCAATATTTTCCACGGTCAACCGAATATTTTTTTCAAAATCATCGCTTAATAAAACGCTTTTGGGCACGGGCAAACCATATTGTTCCCAAATGAGTTTGCTGCGCCATTTGTCCATTCCCAAAGCGCTTGCCAAAATGCCCGAACCTGTGTAAGGCAAATGGAAATATTCCAACACGCCTTGCACGCCGCCGTTTTCGCCCCAAGCGCCGTGCAAAGCAATAAAAGCGCGGTCAAATTCGCGCAGTTTTTCAAGCGAATCTAACGCCGGGTCAAAGGCATACGCTTGAATATTGGCGGCTTTTAAAGCGCTTAAAACCGCATTGCCGCTTAAAAGTGAGACTTCCCGCTCGCCTGATTTTCCGCCCATTAAAACGGCAACTTTTCCAAAATTCATCGTGCATTCTCCGCCATCATTTTTTGCGCCACTGAACCGATGGAACCAGCGCCCATCATCAACAACAAATCGTTTTCTTGTAAAAAAGGTTTCAACAATTCGGGCAGTTTTTGGCAATCTTCCACAAAAATTGGCTCAATCTGCCCACGAACGCGCAAGGCATGCGCCAAACTTCGCGAATCAGCAGCCACAATTGGTTGTTCGCCCGCGGCATAAACTTCGGTTAAAAAAAGTGCATCGGCACTGCCCAAAACTTCCACAAAATCTTCAAAACAATCGCGCGTGCGGCTATAACGATGCGGTTGAAACGCCAAAACCAAACGCTTTTGCGGAAAAGCCGCGCGCGCGGCGGCAATGGTGGCGCGCAACTCCGATGGATGATGACCATAATCGTCAATAATCGTCAAACCACCTTTGCATTGGGTTAAATTAAAACGCCGCCCCACACCGTGAAATTGCGACAATGCCTTTTGAAGCGCTTGAACGCCCACATTCAATTCATCCGCCACGGCAATGGCTGCCAAAGCATTCAAAACATTGTGGCGGCCGGGTGCATTCAAAACAATGGGAAATTTTCCTGCGGGCGTAACACAATCAAAGTGCATTTTGGTGCCTTGGGCTTGGATATTTTCCGCACGAATGGTGCAATCCATATTGGTGCCGTAACACACAATTTTGCGTTTGACCTCTGGCAAAATGGCGCGCACATTTTCATCATCGCCACACAAAATTGCCACGCCATAAAATGGCAAGCGGTTTAAAAAATCCACAAAAGCATTTTTGAGTTTGGAAAAATCATGGGCGTAGGTTGCCATGTGGTCGGCATCAATGTTGGTGACCACCGCCATAATGGGCGACAAAAGCAAAAAAGACGCATCCGATTCATCGGCTTCTGCCACAATAAATTCGCCCTTGCCCAAACGCGCATTCACGCCCGCGGCATTCAAACAACCGCCAATTACAAAAGTTGGGTCTAAACCTGCTTGCGCCAAAATGCTGGTCACCAAACTTGTGGTGGTGGTTTTGCCGTGCGTGCCGGCAATGGCAATGCCGCGGCGAAGGCGCATCAATTCGGATAACATCATCGCGCGCGGCACAATAGGAATGTTTTTCTCACTTGCGGCTAAAATTTCGGGATTATCCTGCGGCACGGCGGTTGAAGTAACCAACACGTCTGCGTTTTGAATATTTTCTGCCGCGTGATTGATAAAAATTTCAACGCCCAAATTGCGCAAGCGCCGCGTGTTTTGGTTTTCAGCCAAATCCGAGCCTGATACGGCATAACCCAAATTGAACAATACTTCGGCAATGCCGCTCATCCCCGCGCCACCAATACCAACAAAATGAATGGTGCGGACTTTGTGTTTCATCGGATGGGTGATTTTTTCGGTATTCATTTTCAAAAAAATATTCGGTTGACCGTGGATTTTTTAACAAGCAACCTCTGCGCACAAACTGGCAATTTCTCCTGCTGCATCGGGATGCTCCAAATTCAAAGCGCGGGCTTTTTGTGCCATTTCAGATAATTGGTCGCGCCGCATATGCAACACTTTGGCAATGGTTTGCGGCAACAAATCTTTTTCTTGCACCAACAATGCCGCACCTTTTTCCACCAACCATTGGGCATTGCCGGTTTGGTGGTCATCCACAGCATAAGGATAAGGAATCAACAAACTTGCCGAACCGGATGCCGCCAATTCCGCAATGGTCAAAGCGCCCGCGCGGCAAATCACCAAATCTGCCCATTCGTAAGCGCCTGCCATATCTTCAATAAACGGCACGCAATGGGCAAAAACATCGGCTTGTTCGTAAGCGTTTTTTACACTTTCATCATGCGCTTTGCCCGATTGATGCACCACATTGGGACGATGCGCTTTGTCCATCAAAGACAAAGCCTTTGGCATCATTTCATTTAAAGCACGCGCGCCCAAACTGCCGCCCAAAACCAAAACGTGCAAGGCTCCTTCGCGTTTTTCAAAACGCGTTTTTGGATTTTCAACAGCCGCAATTTCTGAACGAATAGGATTGGCCGTCCAAATCCCTTTGGGCAAAGTATTGGGAAAACCAATTGCAATTTTTTGGGCAAAACGCGCAAGTTGTTTGTTTGCCAAACCGGCAATGGAGTTTTGTTCGTGAATCACCAATGGATAACCCAAAAAACTTGCCATCAAACCGCACGGAAAAGAAATATAACCGCCCATGCCCAACACCACATTGGGTTTGATTTTTTTCAAAATGTTGTAAGAAGTCCAAAACGCACGCAACAAATCAAAAGGCAAAGACAATTTGCGCATCAAGCCCTTGCCGCGCACGCCGGAAAATTCAAGCCATTGCATTTCATAGCCCATCGGTTCAACCAGTTGCGCTTCCATTCCATTGGGATTGCCCAACCACACCACGCGCCAACCTGCCGCACGCATTTTTTCTGCCACGGCCAATCCCGGGAAAATATGCCCACCCGTGCCGCCTGCCATAATCAAAATGGTTTTATGCATATTTGTTGCGTCCTTTCATCATCAATTCGCGATTTTCAAAATCCACGCGCAACACGATTGCCAATGCCACACAATTGACCACAATGCCAGAGCCGCCATAACTCATTAAAGGCAAGGTTAATCCTTTGGTAGGCAACAAACCCATATTCACACCCATATTGATAAAAGTTTGAACACCCATCCACAAACCAATTCCCATAGCAACCAGCGCCGGAAAAATGCGCTCCAACTTCACACTTTGCCAAGCAATAATAAACGTGCGCCAAATCAATACCGCAAACAAAACAATCACCAAAACCACACCAACAAACCCCAATTCTTCTGCCAATACCGCAAGCAAAAAATCCGTGTGCGCTTCGGGCAAATAAAAGAGTTTTTCTACACTGCCACCCAAACCCACGCCCAACCATTCGCCGCGCCCAAAAGCAATTAAGGAATGCGAAAGTTGATAACCTCGCCCAAAAGGATCATCCCAAGGATTCAAAAAACCAAAAATGCGCTCGCGGCGATACGGCGAAAACACAACCATCAACACAAATGCCAAAGCCAAAATCATCACCAAAGAAAAAAACCAACGCGCCCGAAAACCGCCCAAGAACAAAATGCCCATAAAAACGCTGATAATCACCACCAAAGCGCCAAAATCGGGTTCCAGCAGCAATAAAAAAGTGATCAAAAGCATTAAAAAAGCAGGCGGAACAAAACCTTTGAAAAAATTCATCATTTGTGCTGCTTTGCGTGTGCTGTAATCTGCGGCATACAAAACCACAAACAACTTCATTAATTCAGAAGGTTGAAAATTCAAAAAACCGAAATGAATCCAACGTTGTGCGCCGTTGATATCACGCCCAACCAACAAAACCGCAATCAACAAAATAATGCCCAAAACAATAAATTTGGGCGCCATGCTTTGCCACAATTCCAAAGGCACATAAAACGCCAAATACGCCAAAGACAAAGCAATGCCTAAAAAAACAATATGCCGATTAAGATAATATTCCCCATTAAATTGCGTGATAGAACTTTGAGAAGCAATGCCAATGGATGCCGAATAAACCATCACCAAACCCAAAGACAACAACAACAAAATGCTCCAAAAAAAACAAGCATCAATGGCACAAGTTGGGCGCGGAGAATCAAAATTCAACATGGCTTGCTCCAACTTTTGACGCAGTTTAAAAAATCAATGGCGCGCGCAAGATAGTTTTGGTATTGGTCTAAACTTGCGCACGCCGGGGACAACAATACGCAATCGCCATCTTTGGCAAATTGCATTAAAAAAACAATGGCGTTTTTTAAGGTTTTGGTGTTTGCACTCGGCACGTTTTCAAGTGCGCAAACTTCGGCAATTTTGGCGCCATCTTTGCCAATAAACGCCACGGCACAAGCGGATTTTTCCAAAGCGTTTTTTAAAGGTGAAAAATCTTGCCCTTTGCCGTCTCCACCCAAAACAATGGCGATTTTTTTGTAAATTTTTTCCAAACTTTCTAATGCCGCCAAAGTTGCCCCAACATTGGTTCCTTTGGAATCATCAATAAAATCAATGCCGTTTTGGGTGAATACTTTTTGCACACGATGCGGCGGCGCTTCAAACGCTTTTAAAGCGTTTAAAACCGAATCGGCAAAAACGCCAACTGATTCGCACAACATCAAAGCAGCGGCGGCGTTAATGGCATTGTGCATGCCAAGCATTTTCAAATCTTTTAAATCAACAATTTTGGCATTGCCTTTGAAAATGCCATTTGGGGAAACCCAAAAATCTTGTTTGTCGCCCAACAAACGCAAATCGGCGGTTTTCCACGGTAAACCGTTATTTTTTTTGAAAAATTCGGCATCACCCAAAATTTTGCTTGTTGCATGTTCAAAAATGCGCCATTTGGTGGCGGCGTATTCTTCAAAATTGTTGTTGTAGCGGTCCAAATGGTCTTCGGTGATATTTAAAATCACAGCGGCATTCAAATGCAAAGAAAATGTTTTTTCCAATTGAAAACTGGACAATTCCAACACCCAAACCTTTGGAAAATCGCCCTTATCCTTTGCCGTTAAAAAAGCATTTAACGCCGATGGCGAAATGTTGCCGCAAGCAATGGCGGATTTTCCAGCGGCATTCAACAAATGCGCCGTCAAAAGCGTGGTGGTGGTTTTGCCGTTGGAACCGGTAATGCCCACAATTTGGCTTTGCGGGCAATATTTTTCAACGCCCCAAGCAAAAAGTTCTATTTCTGAAAAAACAGGAAAATCAGCGGGAATGGATAAAGTTTTAAAATCCAAACCGGGGGAAATTACCGCAAAATCAAAATTTTTAAAATTTTCCACGGTCAACCGTGGATTTTTTTCAAAATGAACGGGAAGATTTTTAATTTCATCCAAAAACGGCGGATTGTTGCGCGAATCTATGAGCCAAACCTTGGCATTTTCCGCGCACAAAAAACGGATGGCAGAAAGCGTGCTCTCGCCCAAACCCAAAACCAAAACGCGTTGTTCTGCGATTTTCTCCATTTTTTTACCGCAATTTCAAAGTGGATAAACCAATTAAAACCAACAAAAAAGTGATAATCCAAAAACGCACCACCACTTGCGTTTCACGCCAGCCGCTTTCTTCAAAATGGTGATGAAGTGGCGCCATTTTGAACAAACGCTTGCCCTGTCCAAAGCGCTTTTTGGTGTATTTGAAAAAACCAACTTGCAACATCACCGACAAAGTTTCCGCCACAAAAACGCCGCCCATAATGAAGAGCACCAACTCTTGACGCAAAATCACAGCCACTGTTCCCAATGATGCGCCCAGCGCCAATGCGCCCACATCGCCCATAAACACTTCGGCAGGGTAAGTGTTGAACCACAAAAATCCCAAACCTGCGCCCACCATCGCGCCCAAAAAAATGCACAATTCGCCCGCACCCGGCACAAACGGCATAAAAAGGTATTTGGCATAAATGGCATTGCCCAAGGCGTAAGCAAAAACGGCAAAAGCCGCGGCAATTAAAACGGCGGGCATAATCGCCAAGCCATCCAAACCATCGGTTAAATTCACCGCATTGGAAGAACCCACAATCACAAAATAAGTTAAAACCACAAATCCAGTAATGCCCAAGGGATAGGCAATGGATTTAAAAAACGGCACGAGCAATTCCGTTTGTGCGGAAGAAGGCGAGACAAACGCCAAAAAAAGCGCCGCGCCACAACCCAAAACCGATTGCCAAAAATATTTCCAGCGGGAAGCCAAACCTTCTGGGTCGTGATAAACCACTTTTTTCCAATCGTCATAAAAACCAATGGCGCCAAAACCAAGCGTTACAATTAAAACCACCCAAACGTATTTGTTGGTTAAATCCGCCCAAAGCAAGGTGGATAGCGCAATGGAAAGCAAAATCAACACGCCGCCCATCGTCGGCGTGCCGTCTTTTTTTAAATGCGATTGCGGTCCATATTGCCGCACCGCCTGCCCGATTTTTTTGGCTTTTAACCAACGAATCACCGAAGGTCCCAAAACAAAAGCAAAAATCAAAGCGGTTAAAACCGCCAACACCGTGCGCAAGGTAATGTAATTAAAAACGTTTAAAATGCGCCATTCATCCGCCCACAAACGCGCCAAGATTAAGAGCATAAAGCCTCCACAATTTTTTCCATGCGCATAAAGCGCGAGCCTTTAACAAGAATCACGGCGGGCGTGTTTTCTTTTTTAAGTTCGGCAACAAGCATTGGCGCGTTTTCAAAGAATTTGGCGTTTTCGCCAAATGTTTTTGCTGCCAACTTTGAAAAATTGCCCAGCGCAAAAAGCGCATCAATGCCCTTTTCTTTGGCAAAAGCGCCAATTTCGGCGTGCATTTGCGCGGCGTTTTCGCCCACTTCACCCATATCGCCCAAAACCAAAATTTTTTTGTGGTTGACCGTGGATAAAACATTGATAGCCGCACGCATTGATTCCGGATTGGCGTTGTAAGTATCATCAATGACCTGCCATTTGCCGCTCTTTTTCAAATGCAAACGCCCCAAAGGCGCTTGAAAATTCATCAAGGCTTTTTGGATATACGAAAATGGAATGTGCGCAATTTTGGCCATTGCCACCGCCGCCAAAGCATTTTCGGCATTGTGTTTGCCCAAAACTTGCAAAGGGATTTCGCCTTCTTCCAAACACAAAACAAAACGTGCGCCTTCGTTTTTCAAGTGCGCATTCAAATCGGCGCTTTCATCATCAAAAGCATAAGAAAAAATGCGACAATTTTTTGCACTTTTTTGCCACATTTCAAAAAAAGGAGAAAATTTAGGCAAAACCGCGATGCCGTTTTTTTGTAAACCTTTGAAAATATCGGCTTTTTCTTTGGCTACATTTTCTACATTTTTCAAACCCGACAAATGCGCTCTGCCGGCGTTGGTAATCAATGCCACATTGGGTTTGGCTATGTGAGACAAATACGCAATTTCTCCTTGATGATTCATCCCCATTTCAACCACAACGGCACGCTGACAAGCCAAAGGCAACAAAGTAAAAGGCACACCCAAATCATTGTTTAAATTGCCTTTTGTGGCGGCAACATCGTCCCAAGCGCCATTTAAAATGGCAAAAAGCATTTCCTTGGTGGTTGTTTTGCCGTTGGAACCGGTGATGGCAAAAACTTCGCCATCCCATTCTTCGCGCACCCAATTGGCCAATTTCCCCAGCGCTATTTTGGTATTTGAAACCAAAATGCTCGGAAAATCACGCGGACAATGCGCCAAATCTTCCACCAAAGCATACGATGCGCCTTTTTCTTGCGCTTGTTTTAAAAAAGTATGCCCGTCAAAATTTTCACCTTTGATGGCTACAAAAAGCGCATCACGCAAATCACAACGTGTATCGGTTGCCAATTTTGAAAATTTTTTCTGGTTGACCGTGGAAAAATACAATTTTCCTTCGGTGATTTTTAAAACATCTTTTAAAAACAATGGGTTATGCAATAAAATCGGATTCATTGTGCGCTCCAATATTGGTTAAGCGCCGCTTCGGCTGCGCTTTTGTCCAAAAATGGATGTTTCACGCCTTTGATTTCTTGGTAAGTTTCATGACCTTTGCCGGCAATTAAAATCACATCTTCTTTTGCCGCCTTTTGAATGGCGTAATCAATGGCGTATTGCCGATCGGGCAACAAAGTAAAATCGCCTTCAATGCCCGCCACAATTTCTAAGGCAATTTGCACTGGTTCTTCATCGCGTGGATTGTCGCTGGTTACCAAAATGCGCTCGGCATATTGGCTGGCAATTTTGCCCATCACGGGGCGTTTGCCTTTGTCGCGATTGCCGCCGCAACCAAAAACCACCCACAATTTGCCCTGCCGCGCTTCTTTTAAAGGAATAAGCGACTTCAACGCGTTTTCCAAAGCGTCCGGCGTGTGGGCAAAATCCACCAACACAAGCGGCGCATTGTCCATTAAAACGCGTTCCAAACGCCCGGGCGGCGCACTAAGGCTTTTGATTTTTTCAGCAATATCAACAGGTTTTACGCCCGCTTCCCACAACACTGCCGCCACAGCCAACAGGTTATAAACATTGTGGCGACCAAGCAAAAGCGTTTCCACAAAAAGCCGTGCGTTGGGCAAAACCAAATCAAAACGCTGGCGCGCCGTTTGCGCATCCAACACCACGTTTTCTGCCCAAATTTGTTTTTCTATTGATTTGGAATTTTCATCTTGAATGCCATAGCGCAAAATGCGGCAAGCGCTAGTGTTTTGGGCAATTTCAACGCCAAAAGCATCATCCACATTGATGATGGCGCAACGCAATTTTTCCCAAGTGAAAAGGCGCATTTTGGCAGCGGCGTAGTTTTGCATGTTGCCGTGGTAATCCAAATGATCCCGCGTTAAATTCGTAAAAATTGCCGTATCAATGCGCAACCCATTTAAGCGCCCTTCTTCAATGCCAATGGAACTGGCTTCCAAGGCAACAGCGGCAACATTTTCTTTCACAAAATCGGCGAGCAAATTTTCCAAGTCTGGTGCTTCGGGCGTGGTCAAACCCGTTTCTTTTAAAGCACGCGAATTGCCGGCGCCAAGCGTGCCGATTACCGCACAAGTTTTGGGAAACAAGGCACCCAAGGCTTGCGAAATGGTGGTTTTGCCGTTGGTGCCGGTCACAGCAATGATTTGCAATTTTTCGCTGGGAAAATTCAAAACCAAAGCGCTTAAAAAACCAGCCAGTTGGCGCAAATTTTGTTCAAAAAGAATGGGAATTGTTGAAAAATCCACGGTCAACCCGTTGTTTTTTTCAAAATTTTCATCTTCTGCCACAATGGCAAGCGCGCCATTTTCAATGGCTTGGGGAATAAAACTATGCCGATTGGCAATCAAATCTTCAAAAGCCAAAAAAATATCGCCTTCTTTGACTTTGCGACTATCAATGGCAACGCCTTGGGGAAAAACGCCCTGATCATTTATTTTTTTTAAAATGGATAAGGCTTTGTTTTTCATGCTTTTTCCTCGGTTGCATCTTCGGGAATACCCAAATAATGCAAAGCATTGCCCATCACTTTGGCAAACAAAGGCGCGGCAACCACGCCGCCATAAAATCCATTTTCAGAAGGCTCATCAATGGCAACGGCCACAACCAATTGCGGATTAGACAAAGGCGCAATGCCAACACAATCGGAGACGTATTTTTTGACATAATTGCCGGATTCAATTTTGTTGGCCGTTCCCGTTTTGACTCCCACGCGATAACCCGGAATGCGCGCACGAACGCTGGTTCCGCCATCTTGTGTGGTCAATTCCAAAATGGCGCGCATCTCGCGCACGGTTTGGTCGGAAAAAATTTCCACGCCAGCGGTTTTCATCACATTGGATTTTTTAAAAGACAAAGAGACCAAATCACCACTGCGCGCAAAAACACTGTAAGCGCGTGCCAGTTGCAACAAACTCACCGAAATGCCGTGCCCATAAGACATTGTGGCTTGTTCTACTTCGCGCCAATGTTTCCAATTGCGCAATCTGCCTTTGCCTTCACCCGGAAACCCCACATTGGGCGATTGCCCAAAACCCAAATCATTCAAGGTTTGCCACAAATCTTCGGGTTTTTGCGCCAAACCGATTTTGGCAGCGCCAATGTTGGAAGATTTTTGAATCACTTGCGCAACCGTCAAATTCCCATAAGCGCGAATATCGCTAATGGTATTGGCACCAATTGTAAAATGCCCAGTGGAAGACGTATCCACCACGCTTTCATAACGATGCGTGCCTTTTTCCAAAGCCAGCGCCACGGTAAAAGGTTTTAAAGACGAACCCGGCTCAAAAGTATCGGTTACCGCGCGGTTGCGCCAAGCATTCTGGGCATTTTTATTCAAATTGTTTGGATTGTAAGAAGGATAATTCGCCATTGCCAAAATATCGCCGTTGTGCGGATTGATCACCACCACACTGCCCGCTTTGGCGCGGTGTTTTAACACCGTTTCTTTTAAGTGTGTAAAAGCCACATATTGCAAATGCGCATCAATAGAAAGCGTAATATCTTTGCCGTTTAATGGCGCTTGAATGGCTTTGACATCTTCAATAATGTGCCCGCGCCTGTCTCTTAAAACAACGCGTTTGCCGTCAATACCGAGCAGTTCGCGCTCAAATGCCAATTCCGCGCCTTCCAAACCATTGTCTTCAATGCCGGTAAAACCAACCACATGCGCAGTTAAAGCACTTAAAGGGTAAAACCGTTTGTAAGTTTTTTCTTCATGAATTCCGGCAATTTGCAACTGCGCAATTTTCAATGCCGATTCTGGTGAAACCCTGCGATTCAAATAAACAAAATTTTTGTCTGATGCCAATTTTTGCGTTAAATCCGCCTCCGACATTTTTAAAAGATGCGCAAGAAGACTTTTTTGATGCGCATTCATTCCGCGCGCATCTTGTGGAATAGCCCAAATGGCGCGCATAGGCGTAGAAACCGCTAATAATTTTCCATTTCTATCGGTAATTTTGCCGCGCATGGCCACAATATTCATTTCACGCAAATAACGCGATGAGCCTTTTTCTTGTAAAAAATCGCCCGAAACAATCAACAAATAAATGCCGCGCACCAACAAAGCCGCAAACGAAAGCAACAACAAAAAACTCAAAAATTTCACGCGCCAACCGTGCAAATTCAACAACAAACTTTGGCTATCTGAATGGCGATGCGCGTGGCGGCGATTCACAAGCATGGTCAATTCCCTTGCCTTTTGACATCTTGCATCATCAAGCGATTGCGCGCCAATTTTTCAATGCGCGAAGGATTAGCCCAAGTGGAGAGTTCCAATTCCAATTGTCCAAATTCAATGTTCAAACGCGCAATGTTTTTTTCTTCTTCATGAATGGCTTGATAAATGTAACGCGCACGCTGCTGGCTTGCCACAACGCCCAAAGCGCTGGCAATCAACAGAATCAACAAAAGAAAATTAAGATGCCACCACACAATTTTCCACGGTCAACCGAAAATTTTTTTGAAAAATCAACATTTTTCTGCCACGCGCAAAATGGCACTGCGAGATCTGGGATTGTTTTTGATTTCCATCTCCGATGCTTTCAGCGGTTTTTGAACAATTCTTAAAAGCGCTTGCGGCAAATCTTTTTCTTTTAAAGGCAAATTTTTGGGCAACATACGCCAAGGTTTTTCCATTTTTTGAAAAAAATTTTTCACCATTGAATCTTCTAATGAGTGAAAAGCAATCACCGCCAAACGCCCGCCGGATTTAAGCAAATTGAACGCCACGGGCAAAACGTTTTCTAGCTCGCGCAGCTCTTCGTTGATAAAAATTCTAATGGCTTGAAAGCTGCGCGTCGCCGCGTCTTGCCCGGGTTCAAACTTGGGCACGCTCTGGCGGATGATTTGCGCAAGCTGCCCTGTGCGCGTAAGTGGGCGTTCGGCCCGGAAAGAAATAATCGCCTTTGCAATTTTGAAAGCAAACCGCTCTTGACCATAATTTTTTAAAACCTCCCGAATGTCGTTTAAAGAAGCACGGGCAAGCCATTGTGCAGCGGATTCGCCCGTTTCCGGGTTCATCCGCATATCCAATGGACCATCCGCTTGAAAACTAAAACCACGCTGTGCATTGTCAATTTGGGGCGATGAAACACCCAAATCAATCAAAATGCCATCAACGTTTTTAAAACCTTGTTGCGGGGCAACTTCCCCCATTTGTGAAAATTCGGCATGAAGCGCTTTAAAACGACAATCGTTGATCTCAAAAGCCGCGGCAATGGCTTCGGGGTCACGGTCTAATGCCAATAAACGTCCTTTGTCGTTTAATTTTTCCAAAATAGCACGGCTATGCCCGCCGCGCCCAAAAGTGGCGTCTATATAAAAACCATCGGGCGCAGTAACAAGCGCTGAAACCGATTCTTTGAGCATAACCGGGCAATGCTTCATAACGCCAACTCCGATAATGCTTGCGGCAGTTCGGTAGCATCAAAAACGCTGGCAGCCAAATTGTTTTGTTCCGCCCAGCCCGCTTCACTCCAAATTTCAAAGTGCGAACCCATGCCAACCAAATAAACCAATTTTTCAAAGTGCGCATAAAGACGCAAAGCGGGTGGCAACAACAAGCGACCAGCAGAATCAAGCGTCATCGGAGAAGCATTGCCCAACATCACGCGTTTGACCGCCGCCGTGCTCGTATTAAAACTTGATAAACCGCTCAACTGTGCGGCAACCGGTGCCCAATTTTCTGTGGGATACAACAACAAACAACGATGCGGATGCGCCGTCAAAACCAAAGCATCTTCGCCTTCCAAAGACGAGCGAAACTTAGACGGCACGGCCAGCCGCCCTTTTGCATCCACATTAAGAGAAGTTGTGCCCTCAAACATTGTTTTTGTGCCAAAAGAGATAAAAAAAACCACAAAAAAACATTTTTCGCCACTTTACCCCACTTGAATAATACGGTCAATTAAAATTTAAACATTCTTAAACACGTTTTTTCATTTAAAATCAATGTGTTACATTAAAAAATCTAAATAAAGTTTAATTAAAAAAAATAGCACTAAATAAATTATTCATTGTAAATA
>JBNMHE010000005.1:0-26300 GCA_050872585.1 Rhodocyclales bacterium
AAAATCCACGGTCAACGTGAAAAAATTTAAAAAAAATCCACATTCAAGTGGATTTTTTTCATCTTCTTTTGAAAGGAAAATGTTTAATGATTGCGCAGCAAAACATCGCGGTTGCCGCGTCTATCGGGTTCGCTGACAATGCCGGCGCGCTCCATCGCCTCCACAATGCGGCTTGCGCGATTGTAACCAATGCCAAAATCACGCTGAATTTTGGAGATTGAAACGCGTTGCGCTTGAATCACTTTTTCAACGGCTTGGTCATAAAGCGGGTCGCGCTCGGCATCGTTGTTGGCTTTGTTGGGTTGTTCTTCATCCGCCAGCGCAAGCACATCGTCAATGTATTGCGGTGGACCAAAAGTTTTCAAATAATCCACCACGCGATGCACTTCATCGTCTGAGACAAAAGCGCCATGCACGCGTTGCGGCGTGCCGGTGCCCGGCGCCAAATAAAGCATATCGCCTTGACCGAGTAGGGCTTCTGCGCCCATTTGTTCCAAAATGGTGCGCGAATCAATTTTGCTAGACACTTGAAAAGCAATGCGCGTGGGAATGTTGGCTTTGATTAAGCCGGTAATCACATCCACACTTGGGCGCTGTGTTGCCAAAATCAAATGGATGCCTGCGGCGCGCGCTTTTTGCGCCAAGCGCGCGATTAACTCTTCCACTTTTTTGCCCACAACCATCATCAAATCGGCGAGTTCATCAATAATCACCACGATATACGGCAATTTTTCCAAAGCTTCTGGCGATTCGGGCGTGATGCCAAACGGATTGATTAAGGCGTTGCCCATCTTTTGGGAATCGGTGATTTTTTGATTTAAACCTTCAATGTTGCGCACGCCCAATGCCGACATCAATTTGTAACGCCTCTCCATTTCTGCCACGCACCAACTCAGTGCGTTTGCCGCTTCTTTCATATCGGTTACAACCGGCGTTAAAAGGTGCGGAATACCTTCGTAAATAGAAAGTTCCAGCATTTTGGGGTCGACCATAATCAAGCGCACTTCATCTGGGCTGGCTTTGTAAAGCATAGACAAAATCATGGCATTGACCCCAACCGATTTGCCTGAACCCGTTGTGCCAGCAACCAACAAATGCGGCATTTTGGCAAGGTTTGCAATGGTGGGCACACCGCCAATATCTTTGCCCAAACACACGGTCAATTTGCTGGGCGATTGTTGAAAAACCGTGCTGCAAATAATGTCTTTTAATTGCACCATTTGCCGTTTGGGATTAGGCAATTCCAAAGCCATATACGATTTCCCCGGAATAGTTTCCACCACGCGAATGGATGCCACCGCCAAGGCGCGCGCCAAATCTTTGGCCAAATTAACAACCTGCGCGCCTTTAACGCCTACGGCAGGTTCAATTTCAAAACGCGTCACAACTGGGCCGGAGATGGCATTGACCACTTTGACGCTCACACCAAATTCTTTTAAGCGTTGTTCAATCAAAGCGCAGGTGATGCGCAAATCTTCGCTGTTGATAAAAGAAGTTTGCGATACCAATGTATCCAACAAATTCACCGATGGACAAACAAAGTTTGGCTTGGTGCTGGATAATGAATTTTCCACGGTCAACGTGGAATTTTTTTCAGAATGAATAAATTGTTGGATTTTTTTTTCAGCCGTTAAGGTTTCGCCATCTTCGCCAAAGTCGGCAAAATCGGCATCCAAACGCAAAGGCGATTCTTCCACAATCAAATCGCTGGGCAAGGTTTCGGATTCCACAATCGGCAATTCGGGAACAAGTGTTTCACTTTGGGACAAGTCCAATTGCCACGATTCTTCTTCACATTCTTGGCTTGAAGTGTTGTCAGGCGATTCAAAAGGAGAAGAAAAATTGTGAAAATTTTCAAAATTGTTTTGTAAAGTATGGTCAACGGTATTTTCAAACGGCGATGTTTTTTCCAATGAATTGCGCTGTTCTTCTTTGCGCAACGATTTTGCATCAAAAGGTGATGCAATTTGCGTATCTGGCAAATCAAAATGCGCAAAAGGCATTTCTTTTTGGCTTGCTTTTAAAAATGCCGGCGGTTTTTTGGGATTTTCTTTTTTGTGATGATTGGGAATAGAAATGCCAAATTTGGGCGCCGATTCAGGTTTTTTTTCTGTGCTTTGAAAGGATGATTCCAACACTTTTTCTTTATCGGATTCCAAAAAATTGGATGTGCTGGGTTCGTCTTTTTTTAAAAATTGTGTGGCAAAAGGCGAGGACTTGGCAAAATTTTTGTCTTTCCAAAAAGGTTTGGAAAAAGGCGAATCATCGCTGCGAGAAAAATCCATGGCTTTAACCAACGGTTTTAAAGATTGCGGCGGTGTTTCATCTAAATGCAGAGCAATTTTTTCTTCGTCAGGCAGTTGGATTGTCACTTCCATTGTGGGTTCTTTTGGGAATTTTTTTGCCCAATGAAATAAAGAAGCATTGTTCTTTTCGTTTTGTTCAGAAGAAGAATTTTTAAACCCAGTATGAAAAGGTGCATGGTTGGCGGTTGCTAATTCCGGAGAAAAGGGCGAGGCAAAACTTTCTTGTTCTATAAAAAAATCGGCTTTTTCTTTGGGATGCAAAGGTGCTTCGTTTTGTTTGCGGCGCAAAGGTAAGATTTTTTTCCACAAATTCAACGTGTGCGCCAAAGGCGATTGTTCAAAAAAAGCGCCCATTTTTTCAAATAAATTCAACCACGACATTTGCGCAAACAAACGCCAACCGAGCGCCAAAATCAACAACAACGCCAAGGTGGACATGGCATAACCAAAGAGTTGATTAAACAAATTGCCCAAACTGCTGCCCACCAATCCGCCCGATGAAGCGGGCAAATTGTCGCCAAAGCGATAAAAACGCATGGATTCCAAGGCGGCAGAACCCAAAAGCAACATCAAAAAGCCACAACCCAAAGCAATGCGCGAAACCCATGAAGTTTCTTTGGTGGGTTCTTTGATGGCGCGCCAGATAATCATCAACAACAAACCGACCAACCACCAAGCGGAATAACCGAATAAATAAAACATCAAATCGGAAATCCAAGCGCCCAAAACGCCAGCGGGATTTTGTATTTGCGTTAAACTTTCCGCCCTTGACCAGCCGACATCGCGTTTGTCAAAACCAGAAAACGCCACGCTTAAAAAAAGCGTTGCCGCACCGATAAAAAACCAACGCATTTCAACCAATAAATCAAAAATGCGCGTGCTGATGCGCGGTGTATTGTTGCGCCGCCGATTGCTTGAAGGTGTGGAATTTTTTTTCATTTTTTTTAAGTAAATTCAAAAGGTTAAGAAAATATTATAAAGTTAATTATAATTTGTCAAGGCAAAAAATGAAGCGTGTGAGCCTATTTTTTGAAAAAAATAAACGTTGAGCGTGGAAAATCGTTTTTTTTATGCTTTTTTTTCATAAAAAACGGCAAAAATAGTGTTTTACACCACGGCGTGTTTTTTTTAGAGTCTTGTTTTTTTTAAGCGCAATTCACTCGCCATGAACACGCAATTTATGTTGGAATCCTTGCCAGCTTTTGCTAATGCGGCTTTATTAACCTTGGAAGTTTTTGCTTTGGGCGTTTTTTTTGCAGCAGCGCTTGGTTTTTTGTGCGCCGTTGTTGTTTTTTTTCGGGTTCAGGTTTTATCAAAAATTGCCGCCGTTTATATTGAATTGGCACGCAATACGCCTTTAATTATTCAGCTTTTTTTCTTGTATTACGGATTAGGGCGTTGGGGTTTGCAACTTTCATCTTTTGCTTGCGCTGTTTTGGGTTTGGCTTTTTTGGGCGGTGGTTATTTTGCAGAAAGTTTTAAAAGTGGCTTTGATTCTGTTTCAACCCAACAATTTGAAGCGGGATTATCTTTGGGTTTATCCAACAAACAAAATTTTCTTTATATTCTTTTGCCGCAAAGTCTTGGTGTGGCAATGCCGAGTATTTCAGCCAATTTAATTTTTTTGTTTAAAGAAACCTCGGTTGTGAGCATTATTGCATTACCAGATTTGGTGCATACGATGAGTGCGCTTAACGCCATCACTTACAAAACGGACGAATTGTTGTTGATGCTTTTTTTGGCATATCTTCTCATTATTTTGCCGATGTCGCTTTTTCTTGGTTTTTTGGAGAAAAAATTCCGCCATGCTTGAAATGTTTAGCACCACCACGTTGTTGCGCTTATTCCAAGGATTTTGCATCACCCTTGAAATTGCGGGTGTGAGTTTGTTTTTTTCCATTATTGGCGGGGTTGTTTTGGGCGTTTTGATGAGCGGGAAAAACCGCTTGGTTTATTGGATTTGCCGCTTTTTATTAGAATTTGTGCGCGTGATGCCCTTAATCGTTTGGCTTTTTGTGGTTTATTTTGGTTTATCGCGCTGGCTCAATATCAATTTAAGTGCGGTTGCCGCATCCATTGTTGTTTTTAGTTTGTGGGGCATTTTTGAAATGATGGATTTGGTCAGAGGTGCCATCACCAGCATTCCAAAGCACCAAATGTTATCGGCTTTGTCATTGGGTTTTTCGCCTTTAAAAGCGTATTTTTTAATTATTCTTCCGCAATCTTTAAAACGGCTAGCGCCTGCTGCCATCAATTTATTCACGCGGTTGATTAAAAGCACAACATTTGCTTTTTTAATTGGCGCGGTGGAATTATTAAAAGTTGGCCAACAAATTATTGAACTCAATCACCGTTTGGATTTTGCGCCTTTTGTGATTTACGGCTTGATTTTTGGGATTTATTTTTTGATTTGCTATCCATTATCTAAAATGGCGCGACGCTTGGAAAAACAATGAATATTTTGGAATTAAAAAACATTCAAAAATCTTATGGGCAACATTGGGTTTTAAAAGATATTTCTTTAAGCGTTGGTGCCCAAGAAGTCGTGGTCATTTTGGGACCTTCGGGTTGCGGCAAATCAACGCTTTTGCGCACCATCAATGGTTTAGAAAAAATAGATCGCGGCGAAATTCAAATTGATGGCGAAATGATTCCCCCAAATTTTAAAGAATGGACGCGCATTCGCCAAAAAGTGGGTATGGTTTTTCAATCTTATGAATTGTTTGAACATTTAAAGGTGAAAGACAACATTTTGCTTGCTCCCGTCAAAGTGCAAAAACGCCCCAAAGAAGACGTGTTGAAAGAAGCGCAAATGTGGTTATCCCGCGTGGGTTTGTTAAACAAAATCAACGCGTATCCGCACGAACTCTCGGGCGGGCAAAAGCAGCGCATTGCAATTGTGAGAAGCCTTGTTATGAATCCCAAACTAATGCTTTTTGATGAAGTAACCGCCGCGCTTGACCCAGAAATTGTGCGCGAAGTGTTGGATGTGATTTTGAATTTAGCCAAAGATGGTATGAGTATGCTCATCGTCACCCACGAACTTGCCTTTGCCAAAGCCGTGGCAGACCGAATCGTTTTTATGGATGAGGGCAAGATTGTGGAAGAATCTGAACCGCAAGCTTTTTTTACCTCACCCAAAACCGAGCGCGCCAAAAAGTTTTTGAATCGTTTTGAATTTTTTTAACCACAACTTGTTAGGAGAACTTATGAAAATCCCACACCTTTTGACCACGCTTTTTTTGGCGGCTGGAATTGCGGCTTGCGGGCAATCGCAAGCGCCAGTGGAGTCTGCCGCCGCGCCCGCTAAACCTGAAAAAGCGGCAGAATCGGCAATTGCCAAAATCAAAAAAGAAGGCACCATTCGCATTGGTGTTTTTGGCGATAAACCGCCCTTTGGTTATGTTGATTCGGCAGGCAAAAATGCTGGCTACGATGTGGTTTTTGCAAAACGCATTGCCAAAGAATTGTTGGGCGATGAAAACAAAGCCACCTTTATTTTGGTGGAAGCCGCCAACCGCGTGGAATTTTTAAAATCCAACAAGGTTGATGTGATTTTGGCAAACTTCACCCAAACGCCCGAACGCGCCGAGCAAGTGGATTTTGCCTTGCCTTATATGAAAGTGGCTTTGGGGCTTGCCGTGCCAAAAAATGCCAACATTGCCAGCGTGGATGATTTAAAAGGCAAAACCTTGATTGTGAACAAAGGCACCACGGCGGATGCGTATTTCACCAAAAATCACCCCGACATTGCGCTGTTGAAATTTGACCAAAACACCGAAACCTTTGCGGCGTTGAAAGACAAACGCGGCGCGGCTCTTTCGCACGACAACACGCTTTTATTTGCTTGGGTGAAAGACAACCCCGAGTTTAAAGTTGCTATTGCCTCGCTTGGCAGCCAAGATGTGATTGCCCCAGCTGTTGCCAAAGGCAATGTGGAACTGAAAAACTTCATTGATGATTTAATTAAAAAATTAAGTGAAGAACAATTCTTCCACAAAGCCTTTGATGAAACCTTAAAACCCGCATTTTCAAGCGATATTCAAGCAGACGATGTGGTCATTGAAGGTGGAGTTTTGAATTAAAACTTCTCTTTTAAAAAAACAAAAAAAATCCACGGTGAACGTGGATTTTTTTTGTTTTACTTTATTTTTGGAATAATTTTTTTAAACGTGAGCGGATTTTAAAAATGGCACGCAGTTTTAAAACAAATGGAGAATTAAAAATAAAATAAAAACCTTCTTTGAAAGCATAAGTTTTTAAAAATAAAAACAAAGGAAAATGTTTTTTGGGTAAATTAAAATAACGGCGCAAATAATTGGAATCATACAAAAAAAATGGTCCTGCAATCCATTCACTTGATTTTTTTAAAAAAGGTGAAAAACCAATATCAATATAATGCACATGAAAAGGTTTAATTTGGTTTAAAGTAATTTGATGTGATATAAAATTCCGCGCTTTTCTTAAAATTAAAATGGAAGTATTGGCGGAACAAAAAACAACATTATGTGCAATAGAACCTTCCGTTGCGGCAAAACAAGAAGCATTTTTCAACAAAGTTAATTGGGTTAAAATGGGCGTTTTTTCCGGATAAATAATTTTAAATCCTTGATTTTTAAAGATGTTTTCAACCGCAATTTCGTTAATATCGCGCTTGTTGTTTAATTGTGTGCGTGAAAAATAAATTTTTTGTTTTAAATTGTTTTCGGGTATTTTTTCCATAATTTTATTGATAATTTTTAAATAATCTTTTGTAAAATAATGGCATTGTTTTTGAGGGTGATAAAAAAAACATTCTTGAGGAATAAAAATGGTTTTAAATTCAGTGGGTTTGGAGATTTTTAATAATTGTTGATTTTCAATGCCCAATTGTTTTAATAAAAACAAATAATTTTCATCTAAATTGTCATTTTCGTTAAATACAGAATAAGCCAAAGGATAGTTTTTTAAATGTTGGTATTCTGGATGAAATAAAAAAGAAAAAAAACGCAAATGGTCGGTAATATCATGTCCCCAAATGCCGTGATTGTGCCCAATATAAACCACGCTTTGGTTGATTTTTGCTTGCGCAATGGGCGTTTGCGTTTGGGGCATATTGTGGCGATAAAGCCACCAAGCGTTGCAAAAATGCGTGTTGTTTGCCCAAATGCCAGAGCCGTTGATTCCCGCAAAATAATGGCATTGTGCAAGGTTTGCACGGAAAATTCCGCATCACAATGATGCGATTGCGCGTTTTTTGCTTGCCATTGAGGCCAATCTTTGGGATGAATAAAAGACATAAAAAAATCCACGGTCGACTTGAAAAAATTTTTAAAAATAAAAATTTAAAAAAAATTGAAAGTTGACCGTGGAAAAAATGATTTTACAAACCCAACAATGTTTGGGCGTGGTTGGCAATCATCCATTCTTCGTTGGTTGGAATCACCAACACATCCACCAAAGAATTGCCGGTGCTAATCACAATTTCATTGGCGGCGTTGGCGTCTTGGTCAATGCGCAAACCCATCCATTGCAGTTGTTCGCACACATTGCGGCGCACTTCGCGGCTGTTTTCACCAATGCCGCCCGTGAAAACCAACGCGTCAATGCCGCATGTTGCGGTCACCGCCGAGCCAATTTCGCGCACAATGCGGTAGCAGAACAAGTCCACGGCTTCGCGCGCTTCGGGCGTATCGCTTGCCAAAAGCGTGCGCATATCTTGCGAAATGCCCGATACGCCAAGCAAACCCGATTCTTTATAAAGCATTTTTTCAAGTGCGTCTGGCGTCATTTTTTCTGATTTCAACAAATGGATAATCACGCCAGCATCCAGAGTGCCGCAACGCGTGCCCATGACCAAACCATCAATGGTTGAAAAACCCATAGAGGTGCAAACGCAACGGCGATTGACCATTCCGGAAATGGATGCGCCGTTGCCCAAATGGCAAACAATCACACGGCCTTTGGCGCGGTGCGAATATTGCGGCAGGGCTTGCGCAATAAATTCATAAGATAATCCGTGAAAGCCATAGCGTTTAACGCCCTTTGCTGTGACCGAACGCGGCAGCGCAAATTGTTGTGCCACATCGGGTTGCGTGCGGTGGAAAGCCGTATCAAAACAAGCCACTTGCGGCACATTCGGTTGCAAATGGCTAACGGCGTTGATGCCTGCGATATTGTGCGGCTCGTGCAAAGGTGCAAAGGGAATAAAATCTTGCAAATGTTTTAAAACATCGGGTTTGATGATGGTTGGGCTGGAATACAAATCGCCGCCATGCACCACGCGGTGGCCAACTGCCACAATTTCAAAATCTTTGTAAGCTTCGGTAAACCACACAAAAAGGTCGTTAAAAGCGGAATCGTGTGTAACGGAATCCCCATTCACACCCGATAAAGTGCGGTTAACAATTTTATTGCCGTGTGAATCTTTTGCAATAAGTTTGGTATCCGCAGCACCAATGCCATCAATTTGTCCGGAAACAAAAGCGCGTTGCGCAATGGGTTTGGTAAGAGGAAAAAGCGCAAACTTAATAGACGATGAACCGGCATTGACAACTAATATGGCCTTAGACATTTTCAAATCTCCAAATGATTGCAATAAAAATCGTATTTTATCCTGTTTATTTTTTCAAACGGGATTTTTTCCATGGTCAACTTTTTGTTTTTTTCAAAAAAATAAAGCGTTGACCGTGGATTTTTTTAAAAATCGTCCGTTAGGCGACATTGCGGTTGTCTATCGCCCAAAACATCGTTGATTCTGGCAACCGCTGGCCAATATTTTTCCACAACTTCTGTTGGAAAACACGCCACTTGACGAGAATAAGGCAAATGCCATTCATCTTGCGTGCAAAGTTTTAAAGTATGCGGCGCATTTTTCAAGGGATTGTTTTCTTTATTCCAAGTGCCGTTTTCAATTTGGCGAATTTCTTCACGGATGCCATGCATGGCATTTAAAAAACGATTGAGTTCTTCCAACGGTTCCGATTCAGTGGGTTCAATCATCAAGGTGCCGGCAACCGGAAAAGAAACAGTGGGCGCATGAAAACCATAATCCATTAAGCGTTTGGCAATATCCACTTCGCTAATGCCCGTTTGTTTTTTGATGGTGCGCAAATCCACAATGCATTCATGCGCCACATAACCTTGTTGGTTGGTGTAAAGAATAGGAAAATCTTTTTTCAAATGGTGTGCCAAATAGTTGGCATTCAAAATGGCCAACATGCTGGCATTTTTAAGATTGTTGGCGCCCATCATTTCCAAATAAAACAAGGTTGCCACATTCAAAAGCGCCGAACCATTGGGATAATTGGTGATGTGTTGGGGCAAATGTTCTGCCAAATGGCTTTTGCATGCAACCGGCCCAATTCCTGGACCGCCGCCGCCATGCGGCAAGGCAAAGGTTTTGTGTAAATTCAAATGTGTAATATCCGCCCCCAATGTGCCCGGCGCCATCAAGCCGACTTGCGCATTCAAGTTGGCGCCATCCATATAAACTTGTCCGCCGTTTTCATGGATGGTTTGGCAAATTTCAATGATGTTTTCTTCAAAAACACCGTGCGTGGAAGGATAAGTGAGCATCAAACATGCCAGCGTATTTTGGTATTGCGTTGCTTTTTGGGTAAGGTCTGAAAAATCAATGTAGCCTTTTTCATCGCACAAAATGGGCACAATGGAAAATCCTGCCAATTTGGCAGAAGCCGGATTGGTGCCGTGCGCCGATTGTGGAATAAAACAATGAATGCGCTGTTGTTGTCCGGTTTTTTCCAAAAAACGTTTGATGGTTAAAAGTCCGGTGTATTCGCCTTGTGCGCCAGAATTGGGTTGCAAGGTAATGGCATCCATTGCGGTGATGATTTTCAAATAATGTTTGACTTTCTCCAAAATGGCTGAAAAATGGGCATTGGGCCACAACGGATGAATAGAATGCAAATGTGGCCAAGAAAGTGGCTCCAAAATGCTGGCGGCATTGAGTTTCATCGTGCATGAACCCAAAGGAATCATGCCGCGGTTCAAGGCAAAATCTTTGTTTTCCAAAGAATGCAAATAGCGCGTGAATTGCGCCTCGCTTTCAAATCGCGAAAAAATAGCATGCTTTAAAGGCGCATTTTCTCTTGGGAAAAAAACTTCAACGTGCGCCTTGGATGGCGCCTTGTTTTGGTTGGTTAAAGCAAAAAATAATTGTTGAATGTCTTGGTTTGAAGTGCATTCATCCACGGTCAACGACAAAAAATTTTCATTTTGCGGATCTTGAAACAACAAAAATCCCGCATCTTTGGCTTTGTTAAAAAGTTCTGTTCGGTTGTTGGAACAATCCAAAGTTAAAGTATCAAAAAAACGCCGATTGACAATTTTAAATCCTTGATTTTCCAAAGCATTTTTTAATTTTGCGGTTTTTTGAAAAATGTTTTGGGCAATTTGGATTAAACCTTTTGGCGTGTGATAAAGCGCAAAAAATGCGCTCAAAATGGCGGTTAAACTTTGGGAAGTGCAAATGTTGGAATGCGCTTTGTCGCGCCGAATGTGTTGCTCGCGCGTTTGCAAGCACATACGCAATGCCGTATTGTTGTGGGAATCTTTTGAAAATCCGATGATTCTGCCCGGCATTTGCCGCAAAAATTCTTTTTTACAAGCCAAAAAAGCCGCCGCTGGGCCGCCAAAACCCATAGGCAAACCAAAACGTTGCACCGAACCAATGGCAATGTCTGCGCCAAAGGCATTGGGCGTTTGAAAAAGCGTTAAAAACAACAAGTCGGTATAAAAAACAATGCGCGTTTGTTGGTTTTTCAAATGTGAAATGGTTTTGGAAAAATCAATGATTTCGCCTGTTTTTTGTGGATAAGCCAAAAGCGCGCCAAAAAAATCGCCACTTGCGCTTTGGGGATGATCAATCACCAATTCTATATTTTGTGCCGATGCTCTTTCTTGTAAAACTTCAACAATATGCGCAAATAATCCCGAATCCACCAAAAAACGATTGCTTGAATTTTCTGATGTGCGTTTGGCCATTAACATCGCTTCAAAAGCGGCGCTGCCATCATCCAAAAGTGAGGCATTGGCAATGTCCAACCCGGTTAAATCGGCCACCATTTCTTGGAAAATCATCAAGGCTTGCAATCGGCCTTGTGCAATTTCGGCTTGATAAGGTGTGTAAGCCGAATACCAACTGGGATTTTCAAAAATCAAGCGTTTTAAAAGTGGCGGAAAATAAGTGTTATAAGAACCTTGTCCAATCAACGATTTTTTGTTTTCTTCTTGATGTTGTTGCCAAAAGTGAAACACTTCTTGTTCTTCTTTTGCCGGAAAATCAAAATTGGGCGGCATCACCATGCCTTTGGGCAAAGTTTTGGCAAGCAATTCTTCCATGCTGTTTAAGTGCATCGAGGAGAGCATCAAAGGAATTTCATTTTCCCGTATGCCTTTGTGGCGTTGGTAAAACATAAAAAAATCCTAATTGAGTTTAAATGGTGGAAACAGATTCGGAATAATCTTGGCTGGACAAAAGCGTTTGCACTTCATCGGGCAAAGCGGCTTTGATTTTCACCAACCAAGCGCCATAAGGATTTTGATTGATTTGTTCGGGTGCTTGGTTTAAATCTTCATTAACGGCAATAATTTCACCGGCAATGGGCGCATAAATATCGGATGCGGCTTTCACCGATTCCACAACCGCAAAGGCTTCATCTTTTGCAACGTGCCGATTTAACTCAGGCAATTCCACAAAAACCACATCGCCTAAGGAATCTTGTGCAAAATCAGTAATGCCCAACAAAAACACATCTTCGCTTTCTTGTTCAAGCCATTCGTGCGTTTGGGTGTATTTTAAATGCGATGGAAATTGCGCCATTTTGAAAATCCTTTTTAAAAATAAAAAAATAATTCTGCCTTAAAAAAGAATTTTTTAAAATTAAAAAAATGTTCAACAAAATTTTGAAAAAAAAATAAAGTTGACCGTGGATTTTTTTACTTTAAAAAAAATCCACGGTCAACGTGAAAAAATTTTCAAAAAAAAATAAAAATTGAACAATCCGCAATTATTCATCCACTTGCCAAAAGGCGGCATCCATTTCTTTGTTTTGCATTTGGTAATCGTAATGTTTGGCAAGATGCCCCAAATCCAATGCACGAAAACCATTCAAATGCAAATCTTTTGCCCAAATTTTGGCGGCCGGGCCGGCCATTAAAATGTGCAAAGAATCTTTGGGAAAATGTGTTAAATGTTGCAAAACCGATTCATATTCTTGAAACGCATTTTTATTGGGCACAAAGCAATAATCTAATTGCTTTGCGCTATCAAACAAATGGAATTGGTAATTTTGGTGCGCTTGTTGGCACAAAGTTAAAACCACTTTTTTGTTTTTAAGCCATTCTCTTAAAGCGGCGCATTGTTGTAAGTTTAAAGCAGTTATTGCGGCATCGGCATAAACGGTTTTTAAATTGATCCATTGATTCAAATAATGCCGCCACAAAGGCACGCTTAAAGCGTTAAAAAGCTTGTTGTGTGAAAAATTATTCACAATTCTGTTGGCATACAAAAACGGATAATAATAACAATGCGGAATGCCAATTAAAAAATCATGGGGCGGATGGCGCAACAAACGACGCAAGTTTTCAGCCAAATGCGGCGTGTATTCTTGAAAAGGCAAGCCGCTAAAATAATTGGCCATGAGCATAATTTCGCCATCGCCAAAGCGTGCCAAACTTTGCTGGGAATGCAAAATAGCCGAAAAAGTTTCTTCCACACTCAAAATGTTGGGGCGCACAATGTTGGCGTTTTCCATTTCATACAACAAGGTTTCCATGCGAATTTCATCCGTTAAGGGCGAATGTTGTTGAATGTGAAGAATGGCTTGTTGCAAACGGTGAATGTCCCCAAACATGGCACGTTTTACCAAAAAAGAAAACGCACGGTCAAAAGGGGTCAAGAGTTTTTTAAGCCAAACATGCCGTTTGGCGTTGTGATGAATTGGTTTTTCGGGGGGGGGGGGGGACATAAAACAAAATGCTTGTCATTTTCAAAAAAAACATTTTGATTATAAAATTTTTTTTCATTTCTTGACAAAAAAACAGCCTATTGAAAATTTTTTGCTCTTAAACTTTTTAAAATTTTTGCAATGTTTCACATTTTGTTTTTTGTTAAAAAAAGGAAAAACGCCATGCGCCACATTTTGATTTTTTCCGTTTTGTTGTGTTTGAATGCCGTTTGTTTTGCCATGCCGCCAGCCCATTATTTTGGCAAGCATGCGCGGCATCATCATTTTCGGCATCATCGGCTGCTTTTGGAACATCCGCATTTTGTGCGCCATTCTGATCGCCATTTTGGTGTTGCAAATGGAATTGGCGCTTCTTTTTTGTTGGGCAATGTGTTTTTTCCGCCGTTTCATTTTTTGAATGAGCGCATCACCTTGCAAAACAATGTGTTTTATTCTGCGCCGCCTGTGCTTGTGATTCCGCAAGTGCCAAACTTTCACGTGCCGATTTTTGAAAATCCTCCCCACATTGAAAAAGCACAAACAAAATTGTTTTGCCGCTCACAAAATGATTTTTTTCCAAAAGTGCGATCCTGCGCGGAAGGTTGGTTGGAAGTGGTGAATCGCTAGTTGTTAGAATCGCCAAAAAAGCGGATAAATCAAAACGGATTTGCAAGGCGAATCGTTAAAAAAGTTTTAAAACGAAAAAATCCACGGTCAACCCATTATTTTTTTAAAATTTTTTGCCGTTGACCGTGGATTTTTTTGAAAAATCGGTTTGGTAGGGCGTGAGAGGCTCGAACTCTCGACCTACGGATTAAGAGTCCGCTGCTCTACCAACTGAGCTAACGCCCCACCGAGTTTGAAAATTGTAAACCCGCTTGTTTTTTTGTCAATGCGTTTGATTTTAAAAAAGATTAAAGCAATTTTTGCGCAATGCCCAAATGTTGGTAAATCAAAGGTGTGGCAACTCTACCGCGCGGTGTGCGTTGCAAAAATCCTTGTTGGATTAAATAAGGTTCCAACACATCTTCAATGGTCTCACGCGTCTCACCAATGGCGGCAGCCAAATTTTCCACACCAACGGGGCCGCCCGAAAATTTGTGAATAATCGCATCAAATAATTTTCTATCCATTAAATCCAATCCAACCGAATCCACATCCAACATCAAAAGCGCTTGGTGGGCTAAATTTTGGGTGATTGTGCCTTGTGCTTTCACTTCCACAAAATCGCGCACGCGGCGCAACAAACGGTTGGCAATTCTGGGTGTGCCGCGCGCGCGTTGCGCAATTTCAAGTGCGCCTTTTTCATCAACGGTTGCGTTTAACAAATGCGCCGAACGTTTGACAATTTGGGAGAGTTCCATCGGGCTATAAAACTCCAAACGTGCCACAATGCCAAAGCGGTCGCGCAAGGGGTTGGTGAGCATTCCCGCGCGGGTTGTGGCGCCAATTAAAGTAAAAGGCGGCAAATCCAACTTCACCGAACGGGCGGCAGGCCCTTCGCCAATCATAATATCCAGTTGAAAATCTTCTAAGGCGGGGTAGAGAATTTCTTCCACAACGGGGGACAATCGGTGAATTTCATCAATAAACAAAACATCGTGCGCTTCTAAATTGGTTAAAAGGGCAGCCAAATCGCCCGCACGCTCTAACACAGGCCCTGATGTTTGGCGCAAATTCACATTCATTTCATTGGCAATAATGTGGGCGAGCGTGGTTTTGCCCAAACCCGGTGGGCCAAAAAGCAAAACGTGGTCCAGCGCTTCTTGGCGTTTTTTGGCAGCCGTGATGAAAATTTCCAATTGTTCGCGGATTTTGCTTTGCCCGGTGTATTCGGCTAATTTTTGCGGGCGCAGTGCGCGCTCAATGTTTTCTTCGTTTTTGGAAAGGTTTTTGGGGGAAATAAAACGCGCATTGCCGTTTGTTGCTTCCAAATTGTCGCTTTCAATCATTTTTTTCTATCCAATATTGAAAAAGCATTTGTCCTAATGCCAGCAAAACGGGGCCTAAGAAAATGCCGATAAAACCAAACACCAAAATGCCGCCAAAAACGCCCAATGCCACAATTAAAAGCGATAAGCCTGCGCCACGCGCCATCAAAAATGGTTTTAAAAAATTGTCGACGCTACTGATGATGCCAACGCCGTAAAGAATCATAAAAATACACCAACCCATGCTCGCGTTAAAATAAAGCCACACGGCGGCGCCACCCCAAACAATGGGTGGTCCAACAGGAATCATAGAAAGCAAAAAGGTTGCAAATGCCAATGGCACGGGTGCTGGCACGCCTGCAATTAAAAAACCGATTAAGGCAATCGCCGCTTGCGCTGCCGCGGTGCCAACAATGCCCAACATCACGGCGTTGACCGTGTCATAAACCCGATTAAGCATGGTCAGCCCCAAATTGCCGCCTAGTTTTTTGGCAGCAATTTCCAAACGGTGCGCCAACATTTCGCCATCGCGGTATAAAAAAAACAAAATAAAAAAAACAAGCGCCAACTGCACAAGACCGTTGGCAATCATTGTGCCGCTTTGAATTGCCAGTTTGCGTGCTGGTGTGATTGCCATGCGCAACAAATTATTTAATTCTTCGCGCAATTCTTCTCTGTTGGCAGCGCGCTCTTGCCAAAATTGTATTAAATCATCGCCAACCCACGGAATGTGCGCAAACCATTCTGGCGCACTTTGGGGCAAACCCGATTCCAAATATGGCCGCACAAACACAATCAACTGGTCAAAACTTTTGGCAAAGGTTAAAGCCAACAAAAAAGTTGGGATGATTAAAAGCGATAACAACAATGAGGTTGCAATTAAAGCGGCAAGGCTTTTGCGTTTTCTAATGCGCGCCAAAATGTGGCGGCGGTAAGCCGGCCAAGTGGTTAGCCACAAAACAAAAGCCAATAAAATGGCGCCCAAAAAGGGGCTTAACACTTGAAAACAGCCGATAATTAAAAAACCAACAAGGGCAATTTGGGCAAGGGTTTTGGCATTCATTGTTGTATTGTTTAAAAACGAGAAAGCGCTTGCAAAGCGCGTTTGATGGCGGCATTGAGCGGCAAATCGTTTGGAAAGTCTTTGATTGCCAATAGGCTTTCTTTTTCGCTATAACCCAAAGCGAGCAGGGCATTTAATAAATCATTGGCAGGGTCTGGTGTGAAGTTTGAATCAAGCGTGATGAAATTCAATTTGCCGTCTAATTCCAACAAAAGCCGTTCTGCCGTTTTTTTGCCAATGCCCGGAATTTTGGTGAATTTTTGGGCGTTTTTGGATTGCACAATGTTTAACAAATCAACAGGCGTGATATTAGACAAAATTGCCAATGCCGAGCGCGCCCCAATGCCGTTGATTTTGAGCAATGCGCGAAACGCCGCACGGGTTGTTTCATCCAAAAAACCATAAAGGCTGTGGGAATCTTCTTTGATTTGCAAATGCGTTAAAACTTTCAAAGTTTGGTTTAAAGGCGGCAATTTTTCAAAAAGGTTTAAGGGCAGGGCGATTTCATAGCCCACGCCGCCAACATCCAAAACAATATGCGGAGGATTTTTGGCTAACAAAACGCCAGAGAGTTGTGTAATCATTTTTTGATACGTTTTTCCACGGTCAACAAGAAAAAATTTTCAAAAAAACAAAGGGTTGACCGTGGATTTTTTTAAAAAAGAGTTGGGAAAAAAAATGCCAAAAAATTGTTGCCAAAAAACAAAGCCAAAAGCCCGCCGCCCGCCAAATAGGGCCCAAAAGGAATAGGCACGTTTTTGCCGTGTTTGGTGGCAACAATCAAAACAATGCCCACCAATGCGCCCACAAAAGAAGAAAAAAGCACAATAGGCAACAACATTTTCCAACCAAACCAAGCGCCAAGTGCCGCCAAGAGTTTGAAGTCGCCATAACCCATGCCTTCTTTTTTGGTGAGAATTTTAAACATCCAAAAAACGCTCCAAAGCGATAAATATCCTGCCATAGCGCCGATGACTGCTTCACGAATGCCAACAAAACCATGCGGGCAAAGATTGATTAAAAGCCCAAGCCACAAAAGCGGCAAGGTTAAAGAATCGGGCAAGAGTTGGTGGTCAAAATCAATAAAGGTTAAGGCGATGAGAATCCAAATCAACACAACTGCCGCAAAACCTTGCAGCGTTACGCCCAGCGTGAAAATTGCCAAAGCCGACAACAAGCCCGTTAAAAGTTCAATGAATGGATAACGCCAACTGATTTTTTGGTGGCAACTTTTGCATTGGGCTTTTAAAAAGAGAAAACTCAAAACGGGAATATTTTCAAGCGCGGTGATTTTATGCCCGCAATTGGGGCAAAAAGAGCGCGGAAAGGAAAGGGAAAAGCGCGGTTCGTCTATTTTGGCGAGCGCTTCGGGTTTGAATAAATCTTTGAAATATTCTTGGCAATCGGTTTTCCATTCGCGCTCCAAAATTTTGGGTAGGCGAAAAATCACCACATTTAAAAAACTGCCCACGCATAAACCAATTAGCCCCGCTGCAAAAACAAAAAACGCAAGCGGGGCAGTTTGCAAAAAGGCGGGCATTTACATCACACCGCCGAGTTTGAAGATAGGCATATACATTGCAATAACCAAGCCGCCAATTAAAACGCCCAAAACCACCATAATGATGGGCTCCATCAAGCTGGATAAAGCGGCAACCATATTGTCGACTTCTTCTTCGTAAAAATCGGCAACCTTGCCCAACATATCGTCCAAAGCGCCTGATTCTTCGCCGATGGTGGTCATTTGTGTAACCATATTGGGGAAAACATAAGAGTTTACCATTGCAGAAGTTAAAGATACGCCGGTTGCCACTTCTTCACGAATGCCATCCGTTGCCTCTTTGTAAACAATGTTACCGGCAGCACCACCCACAGAATCAAGCGCTTCCACCAAAGGCACGCCCGCGGCAAACATGGTTGCCAAGGTTCTTGTCCAACGTGCAATGGATGATTTTTTGATGAGTTCGCCAAAAATAGGTAATTTTAAAAAGAGACGATCAAAAAAGCGTTGCATAGTAATGGAGCGCTTTAAAGTGAAAAAGAAGGCATAAAACACAAAGAAAATGCTGCCAAAAATGATATACCAGTTTTCTACAAAATAATCCGACATGGCAATCACAATCAAAGTGGGGGCTGGTAAATCTGCTCCAAAAGAAGAGAAAATTTCTTTAAAGGCAGGAATCACAAACAACATAATGATGGTAATCACAATGAATGCCACCACAATAATGGCCAAGGGATAAAACAAGGCAGATTTGATTTTGGCTTTAATGGCAACAATTTTTTCCAAATAAAAAGCCAAACGATCCAAAATATCTTCCAAAATACCTGCAGCTTCACCGGCGGTAACCAAGTTGCAATAAAGGGTATCAAAATAAAGTGGGTGTTTTTGCAAGGCTTGGGAAAGCGAGGTGCCGCCTTCAATATCGGCTTTGATTTCCAATAACAAATCGCCCATTTTGGGGTTGGCATGCCCTTTGGCAACAATATCAAAGGCTTGCAACAGCGGCACGCCCGCGCGCATCATTGTGGCAAGCTGGCGCGTAAACATACACACATCTTTTTGGGTGATTTTTCTGCCGCTTTTTCTGCGCATTTGTTTCATGCGCACATTGGTAAAACCTTGACGGCGCAACGTGGATTGTGCCGCTGTGTAAGATGTGGCGCGCACTTCGCCCGTTACTGATTTTTTATCGCGGTTCAAGGCGGTGTAGCGAAAAACGCGCTCACTACTTAAAGATTTTTTCTTTTTGGTTTGCGTTTTTGTTGCAACAGAAGTAGCCATAGTCATCCTTTAAAGTATTGATTGAAAAATTAAGCGTTGGTGCAACCCAACACTTCTTCTAATGAAGTGTCTCCGTGTATTACTTTCAACAAACCTGATTGGCGCAAATCGCGTATGCCTTCAGCTTGGGCTTGCGCGGCAATATCAAGCGCCGTGGAACCTGCCAAAATCAAGCGCTGCATTTCCTCGGATACGGGCATGACTTGGTAAATTCCCACCCGTCCTTTGTAACCTGTTCCGCCGCACAAACTGCAACCCACAGGACCATAAGGTTTCCAACCGCCAGAAAGTTCGCTAGAAGTAAAACCTGCGGAAATTAAAGCATCGCGTGAGATTTTGACCGGTTTTTTGCATGCTTTGCACAAACGGCGCGCCAAGCGTTGTGCGGTAATCAACAACACGCTGGATGCAATGTTGAAAAGCGGCACGCCCATATTCATTAAACGAGTCAAGGTTTGCGGGGCATCGTTGGTGTGCAGTGTTGACATCACCATATGCCCCGTTTGGGCGGCTTTAACCGCAATTTCAGCGGTTTCCAAATCCCGAATTTCCCCCACCATAATAATGTCTGGGTCTTGACGCAAAAATGATTTTAACGCCGCCGCAAAAGTCAAACCCGATTTGTCATCCACGTTCACTTGGTTGATACCGGGTAAGTTAATTTCCGCTGGGTCTTCGGCAGTGGAAATGTTGACTTCTTCTTTATTTAAAATATTCAAACACGTATAAAGCGAGACGGTTTTACCTGAGCCGGTTGGACCCGTTACCAAAATCAAACCATAAGGGCGTTGAATGGCATCCATCAAGGCGGCTTTTTGTTCGGGTTCATAACCCAAAGCATCAATACCAAGGGAAGCGGAGGTTGGGTCCAAAATCCGCATCACAATTTTTTCGCCTTGCAAAGTGGGCAAAGTGCTTACCCGAAAGTCAATGGCGCGGTTTTTGGTATACATCAAACGCAAGCGCCCATCTTGCGGCACGCGTTTTTCGGCAATATTTAAATTGGAAATCACCTTAATGCGGCTGGCAATGCGGTCTCTAATTTCCAAAGGCGGTTTTAACACTTCGTGCAATTCGCCGTCTACGCGAAAACGAATGCGGTAAAACTTTTCATACGGTTCAAAGTGAATATCGGATGCGCCTTCACGAATGGCTTTAAACAACACGCCTTGCAAAAACTTCACCACTGGTGCGTCGTCTTCATCGCTGCTGGAAGAAGAACTCTCCGTTTCCAAATTGCCCATATAACTGCGCAATAAGTCATCGGAACCAACATCTTCGTCAATGTCTAAATTATCTTCCAAAGACGAAGTAAAACGTTTGATTAAAGCATCCAGTTTTAAATAATCAACCAAAATGGTATCAACCGAATTCACATTGCATTGAAAACGGAAGGCATCCAGTGCCACCATATCGGTTGGGTCGGCACACGCCACCGACAATTTGCCCGCGCGTTTGACCAAGGGGAACATTTTGTGTTCCATAATGATTTTTTTGCTCACCTCGGGCATCCACGCCAAATCAAAGGTGTCAATATCAAACAAGGGCGTGCCAAAGGTTTGCGAAATAAACGCGGCAAGTTGTGCGCTGTTGAGTTTTTTTATGCGAATAAGCGATTCCACAAACGGCACGCCATCCCGACGCGCTGCTTCAGCAATTTCCAAAGCTTCTTTATCGGTGAGTTTTTTGGTTTGAATTAAAGTGCGCGCCAACCCGCTTAAAGCAACGGGCTTTTGGGCATTGGCGTTGTTATCTTGGTTGTTCGCTTGCATTGCAATTGGAATTATTTTTTAAAATTAAAGGATAATGCAACGATGCGGCATTTTTGTAAAGAATTATTTAAATTTTCCACGGTCAACTTAAAATTTTTTTTAAATTTTTTTATTGTTGACCGTGGATTTTTTATTTTGCGCCATGAGATGTTCTATTTCTGCAATTTCTTTGGGCGCATGCGTATAAACTTGTGCGCCTTTTTCGGTAATTAAAACATTATCTTCAATGCGAATGCCGATATTTTTAAATTGTTTTAAATGATCGGGCAAATGTTTTTCATTTAAATATAATCCAGGTTCCACCGTTAAAACCATTCCTTTTTTTAATTGAATCCATTCTTTTTCATTGTTTTTGTAAATTCCCAAATCATGCACATCCAATCCTAAAAAATGACTGGTTCCATGCATATAAAAATTTTTCCATTTTCCTTGTTCAATGGCATTGTCGGTATTGCCTTTTTTGATTATTTTTAAATCCATTAAACTTTCTACATAAAAACGAATTACATTTAAATGCGGTTGGTTAAAATCCACATTTTCTTTTATAGAATGAATGGCAATTTTTTGCGCATTTAAAACAATTTCATAAATTATTTTTTGTTCTGGCGTAAATTTGCCACTAATTGGAAAAGTGCGTGTAATATCTGCTGCATAATGTTGGTATTCTGCACCTGCATCAATTAAAACCAATTCATTTGAATTTAAAAGACAATTATTTTGGTTATAATGCAAAACACAAGCATTTTTTCCGCCAGCCACAATCGGTGCATAAGCGTGTTCAAAAGCCGCGCCATTTTGTCTAAAAACATAAGACAATTCCGCTTCCAATTGGTATTCCCACATTCCAGGTTGCGCCGTTTGCATGGCGCGAATATGCCCGCAATCGCTGATTTTTGCCGCTTCTTGCATTAAAATAATTTCTTGTTGATTTTTAATCACGCGTAAATTTTCAAATAAATCATAAGCATTTTTTAAATTTTTTGGATAAACAACACCGCGTTGTTTTTTTAAATTATCAATACTTTGAAAAATAAAATCATCTAAAATTTTATTGTCGCCAATTTGCCAAAATAAATTGTTTTTGTTTTTTAAATAATTTTCAAGTTTATTTTTAAATTGGTGAATAGGAAAAGCCGCATTCAATTTAAATTCTTGTTTTGCCAATTTGGGACCAAAACGAAAACCTTGCCACATTTCTTTTTCTTCATTTTTTTCTCGGCAAAATAAAATTGTTTGAGCGGTTTTTTTTCCACTTAAAACAATTAAAATAGAATCCGGTTCATTAAAACCAGAACAATAATAAAAATTATTATTGACCCGAAAAGGATAATCCGCTGAAAAAGTGCGCTGTTTTTCTTTTCCACTTTCTAAAATTAAAATGCTGTTTTCACCTAAAATTTTGTTTAAATTTTTTAAATGTTGTTGAAACATTTTGATGTTTTCCTTTTAAAAGAAATTTTAAAATTTTTTAAAGGTTGACCGTGGATTTTTTTATTTTTTAAAAAATCCACGGTCAACCTTGTATTTTTTTGAAAATTTTAACCAAAAGTGCCGTCTTTTTTAGCCAAAATCAGCATTGGCAAATACAACAAAACAAAAAGGGCGCATGCTGCAAGCCAAAAAAGTTGGGCGATAAAAATCCATGTGAATGTTTGTTCGGGGAACAACAAAACCAAAAACACGCGAAAAATCACAGCGGCAAACAAAGCATAAAAAACCAAAGACAAAAAACGCGGTGGCGCATAAACATTTCTGGCTGTGTGACCCAAGGCAATGCGCGCCATCATTCCAAAAGCAAAAAGAGCCAAAGCGCCAATTGCAAAAGTGTGCGTTGCCAAACTAACCGAACCAATGCCAAACAAGTTGTAAAGTGCAACCATCACAAAGCCCAAAATAAAAAAAACATAACCCAAAAAAACGCTCATCAACAAAGGATGGCGCCACAAGGCTTTGTGATGCCACAAGCTTAAACGGTAAAAATGCAACAAGGCTTGCACTGCCGCCAAAGTGCCGCTGGCAATGCCCAAAATGCTGTTGTAATTGACTTGGGCAATGATTTCCAAAATGCTGAAAATCAAAAACAAAACCAAACTCCATTTGTCAACCGCAATGGAATTTTCTGGCACAAAGCCGTTGTTTAAACCGCGTTCAATAAACATGGGCATCACGCGCCGCGCCATGGTTAAAATGAGTGCCAAAAGTAAATAAAATCCGCTGTATAAACCGACAATGACGCCCAAATGCCAAACGTTTAACAATCCCAAATGGAAAACCAAAGCGGCGGGCACAAAAAGCCAAACTTTGCCGATGATGGCAAATTGTTTGTATTGCTTTTTGATGAGAATATTGTGCGTTAAACGTTGCGCAATGATGAACCAAAATGCGCATTCCAAAAAAGCAGAAAGCCAAATAAAAAGTGTGCCTTCTGCTTGAACAAAAGGCAAAATTCGGCCAATGAGCCACAAAAAAGCCAACAATGCCAAAGGTTTGCCTGAAAAAGTGGGAATGTTCGTCCAGTTTTTGACGGCGGTTAATAAAAAACCAACCACAACGGCACCGCCAAAACCAAAAATCATTTCATGCGCGTGCCACGAAATGCCGCCGATTAAAAAATACATTTGCCCCAAAGGCGGTTTGCCGTGAAAAAAAATACCGCCCCAAAGCAACATCAACACAAAACCAAAAAGGGCTGCCAAAATAAAAAATGGACGGAATCCCGTGTGCCACAAGGCATATTTGCCTTTAAATTGCGGTTCAATGTTTAAAAAAATCTCGCTCATTTTGTTCGCTTTTCTTGAAATAAATTGAAAAAAAAAACACGTTGACCGTGGATTTTTAAAATTTTGCCTTTAAAAACAAAACCAAAACCACAAACAAAATCAAGGAAAACAAAAATTCTACAAACGAGAGAAGATTAACCGGATAAAGTTCAACAATGCGCACCAAACTTTCTAAAAAATAAAATTGCAAAACCAGTGAAAGTTTTTGGAAGGTTTTGCGCTTGCCTTTCAAAATGCCCAACATTAAAAAACACAAAGGCAAGCATTTTAAAATTAACCATGAGCCGCCCGGCCGAATGGGCGCCCAAACAGATTCCCATAGAATCAAAAACCAAACAAATGCCAGCAATAAAACAAAACAAATATTTTGGTAAAAATGGCGTGACATTTTTTAAAAAAAATGAAAAAAATAAAGCGTTTACCGTGGATTTTTGCGTGCTTGAAATTCAATTTGGCGCACTTGTTGCGCCAATTTGTCCAAAACGCCATTGATGTATTTGTGCGAATCGGTGCCACCAAAAGTTTTGGCCAATTCAATGGTTTCGTTTAAAACAACCGGCAAAGGCGTTTCCAACATTTGGCACAATTCAAAAGCGCCGATTAACAAAATGCCCGATTCAATAGGCGATAAAGCTTGAAAATCACGGTCCAAAAAAGGCGTTAAATGGTTTTTTAAATTCGCATGTGTTTTTAAAATGCCTTTTAAAAGCACATTTAAAAAATCTTCATTGGCATTTTTAAATTCTGGAGAATCCTTTAAGGGTTCCAACAAAGAATCAAAAGAAAGCGCTTGATTCAAATGCCAAGCGTAAAGCGCTTGCAAGGCAATTTCACGGGAAAGTCGGCGAGCAGTTTTTTTCATTGATAACCTTTTTGGCGCAATTCTTGGCACAAATGCGCCATTTCAACAGCCGCGCGGGCGCAATCTTCACCTTTAGACAAAACGCGTTCTTCTACTTGCGCGGCGTTTTCACAGGTCAAAATGCCATTGGCAATGGGAATGCCGGTGGTTAATTGCACATCCATCAAGGCGCGCGAAGATTCGTTGGCGACAATTTCAAAATGGTAAGTTTCCCCGCGAATGACGCACCCTAAACCGATTAAAGAATCAAAGGTGCTGCTTTGCGCCATATTTTGTAAGGCAAGCGCAATTTCCAAAGCGCCCGGTACCGTGGCAATGGTCATGTTTTGGTCTGGCACGCCCAAACGGCGCAATTCCGCAATGGTGCTGGCCAAAAGTTTGCGACAAAATTCGGCATTAAAACGGCTGGTCACAATGCCGATTTTTAAATTGTTTCCTAACAAAACCGGTAAATGTTCCCGAATGGTTGGAAAATGGGCATCGGTTGTCATAGGGGGACGTTTTTCAGACATAGAATTCTCCTGATTCTTCTTAACCTGCGCACGTTTTGGGCATTTTTAAAACACCATCATGGTGCGGCACATCGGATAGTTGGGTAATAAAGCCGGTGACTTCCAAACCAAAACCTGCCATTGACGGCATTTTTTGCGGGCGGGAAAGTAGTCGCATTTTTTTAACGCCCAAATCACGCAAAATTTGCGCCCCAATGCCATAGGTTCGCGGGTCCCACTTGTGAATTTGTTTGATTTGACCATTCAAACGGTCAATCCAATCTTGTGATTTTTCTTCCCGTTGCATTAACACAATCACGCCGTTGCCATGCCGAACAAGCGCTTGTTGTGCTTGGTCTAAATCAAATGCGCCCGGGTGGCTTTGCGGGTCTAAAAAATCCAAAACGGATAAAGGTTCATGCACGCGCACAAGCGTTTCTTCGTCTTCTGGAATGTTTCCGTATTGCATCACCAAATGTGTTTTGCCGCTGGTTTTGTCGGCATAAGCAATGAGGTCAAATTCGCCAAAGGCAGTGGCGATGGTTTTTTGGGAAACACGCGTTACCAAACTCTCGCGCGTGGCACGGTAATGAATCAAATTGGCAATGGTGCCGATTTTCAAATGGTGTTGTTCGGCAAAAACCAACAATTCTGGCAAGCGCGCCATGGTGCCGTCTTCATTCATAATTTCGCAAATGGTTGCCGCAGGTGTTAATCCAGCCAAATGCGTTAAATCGCAACCGGCTTCGGTGTGGCCGGCTCTAACCAAAACGCCGCCTTCTTGCGCAGTGATTGGAAAAATATGCCCGGGTTGAACAATATCATCCGCAATGGCATCTTTGGCTACGGCCGTGCGAATGGTATGCGCGCGGTCGGCAGCGGAAATGCCGGTGGTCACGCCTTTTGCCGCTTCAATAGACACCGTGAAAGCCGTGCCAAATTGCGCCTGGTTGTTGCGCGTCATCTGCGTTAAACCCAAACGCCGACAATGTGCTTGCGTTAAAGTTAAACACACCAAACCGCGTGCATAACGCACCATAAAATTAATGGCTTCGGGTGTGACAAATTCTGCGGCAATGAGCAAATCGCCTTCGTTTTCGCGGTCTTCTTCATCCACCAAAATGACCATTTTGCCGTTTTTTAAATCTTCAATGATTTCGGCTGTGCTGGCGATGTTCATTTTTTTGTGTTCCTTTCGCGCAATTTTGGATAAAAAATGCATTGTAAAACGCCAAAAGTGAATTTTCCACGGTCAACCGAAAATTTTTTTGAAAAAAAATGGCGTTGACCGTGGATTTTTTTTAAATTTTAAAAATTTCTTCTATACATTGAAAATGTTTTAATTTTTTAAAAAGGAGATT
>JBNMHE010000006.1:0-24917 GCA_050872585.1 Rhodocyclales bacterium
ACAAGCGCCAAAACGTTTGGCAAGTGCTTTGCAAATTATGATTGATGGCCCCATTGGTGCGGCTTCTTTTAACAATGAATTTGGCAGACCCAATTTGGCAGGCTACTTTCGCACCTATTTAGAAGAATTGCCCAACCAAACTTATGGTTATATCAAGCCCATTATGCTTGCCGGTGGCATTGGACAAATTGCAGCTTGCCATTCCTTGAAAGAAAAAGAATTGCCAGAAGGCACACTTTTTATTCAATTGGGCGGCCCAGGTTTGTTAATTGGTTTGGGAGGCGGCGCCGCTTCTTCTATGCATTCTGGAAAAAACTCAGAACAATTGGATTTTGCATCGGTGCAACGCGGCAACCCAGAAATGCAACGCCGCGCACAAGAAGTGATTGACCGCTGTTGGCAAATGGGAAAAAACAATCCCATTTTGTCTATTCACGATGTGGGCGCAGGAGGGTTGTCCAATGCTTTACCAGAATTGGCAGAAGGCGGCAAAACCGGCGCCACCTTTTTATTGCGTCAAGTGCCCATTTTGGAAAACCAAATGTCGCCTTTGGAAATTTGGTCTAATGAAGCACAAGAGCGTTATGTGTTGGCCATTTTGCCCGAAAATTTAACAATCTTTGAAGCCATTTGCCAGCGCGAGCGTGCACCTTTTGCTGTTGTGGGCAAAGCAATCAAAAATAATCGCTTAAAAGTAGAAGATTCACTTTTTGACAATCAACCGGTTGATTTGCCTTTAAAAGCTTTGTTGGGAAAACCACCCAAAATGCAACGCCGCGTGCAAAGCCATTGTGTTGAAAACAAACCCTTGGATTTGTCCGTTTTGGATTTTAAAGAATCGCTTATGCGTTTATTGGCATTGCCCGGCATTGCCGATAAAAGTTTTTTAATCACCATTTCCGACCGCACAGTGGGTGGTTTAACGGCGCGCGACCAAATGGTTGGACCTTGGCAAGTTCCGGTATCGGATGTTGCCGTCAGCCATGATGATTTTCATAGTTTTACAGGAAGCGCTTTTGCCATTGGTGAAAAATCGCCCATTGCCATTTTGGATTCTGCGGCGGCATCGCGCATGGCAGCCGCCGAGAGTTTAACCAATTTGTGGGCAGCCGATGTGCAACAATTAAGCGATGTGCATTTTTCGGCAAACTGGATGGCTGCTTGCGACGCAACGGGCGAAGATGCAAAACTTTATGGTGCGGTGCGTGCCTTGTCACAATTTTGTCAAGCCTTACACATTGCCATTCCCGTTGGCAAAGATTCGCTTTCCATGCAAACCTCTTGGGATAATCATCAAGTCATCTCGCCCGTTTCATTGGTGGTCAGCGCGTTTGCCAAAGTGGATAATGTGCAAAAAACGTTAACGCCGTTGATTTTCCACGGTCAACGTGAAAAAAATTTGAAAACCGATTTGTTTTTAATTGCTTTAAACCACAAAACCCGCTTGGGCGCTTCTTCTTTGGCGCAAGTCTACAATGCAACCGGTGAAATTCCGCCGGATGTGGATTGTGCACAATCTTTTCAAACTTTGTTGATGTGCATCAGCGCGCTTAAAAAACAAAATTTAATTTTGGCCATGCATGACCGCTCAGATGGCGGGGCGTTCATTGCTTTATTGGAAATGGCATTTGCCGCGCATTGCGGTTTGGATTTAATCACGCCCGATGGCGCAGAACCATTGTCTTTTTGGTTCAATGAAGAAATTGGTTTTTTAATTCAAACCCCAAGCAATGCGCGTGAAACCATTCAACATACTTTTGATTCGCACCATTTGTTGGCGCTGCATTTGGGCAATCCCAATGATTCCGATCGAATTGTTTTAAAAGATATGTTGAATATGCCGCGCATTGATTTGCAAAAAACGTGGATGCGCGTTGGTTTGGAAATTCAAAAATTGCGCGACAATCCGCAAACAGCGCAACAAGCCTTTGATTTAATTGAAAACCCAAAAGACCAAGGCATTGTGCCGCATGTGAATTTTCAACTTCAAGCACCTTGTATTTTGAAAAAAACCGCACCACGCGTTGCCATTTTGCGCGAACAAGGTGTCAATAGCCAAAACGAAATGGCGGCCGCTTTTTTACAAGCAGGTTTTCAAGCAAGCGATGTCACCATGAGCGATATTTTGGAATCGCGCGTGCATTTGCGCGATTTTCACGTTTTGGCTGCTTGCGGCGGTTTTTCTTATGGCGATGTATTGGGCGCCGGGCAAGGTTGGGCAAAAAGCATTTTGATGAACAACCAAACTTTGGATGAATTTTCTGCCTTTTTTGAACGCAACAACACGCTTTCATTGGGTGTTTGCAATGGTTGCCAAATGATGAGCGCCTTAAAAAATATCATTCCCAATGCGCAACATTGGCCTGTTTTTTTGCCGAATGAAAGCGCACAATTTGAAGCGCGTTTGTCTTTGGTTGAAATTCAACCATCGCCTTGTGTTTTTTTGCACAATATGCACGGCGCGCGTTTGCCAGTTGTCACCTCACACGGAGAAGGCAGGGCGCATTTTGAAGATTGGCACGATGCCCAACATGCGCTTTGTGCTTTGGCTTTTTGTGATTCTCAAGGCCATAAAAATGCACCGTATCCGTATAATCCCAATGGCTCATTGGAAGGCAAAACCGGTTTTACCACTTCGGATGGGCGTGTTTTGTTGATGATGCCGCACCCAGAGCGCTCTTTTCGCACAACGCAGTTGTCCTGGGTGCCAGCCGAATGGCAACAAGAAAAATTCTCGCCGTGGATGCAAATTTTTTATAATGCTTTTTGCTTTTTTAATTGATTTTCCACGGTCAACCTTGAAAAATTTTGAAAATTTTTTTGGGTTTACCGTGGAAAATCACCTTTGTAAAATAGAACAATGAAAAAATCTTCTTTATTATTTTGCCAACTGGCACAAAAAATTTTCCAAGCCAGCGGATTTTGGGAACGCAAACGTTTGAGCGAAGAATTGATTCAAAAAATTCAATACCGCTTAACCAAATCGGATGATTCTTCTTTGGAAGAAGCGTTAAACTTTTTGGCAGACGAAATGCCTGCCGCGCACGATATTTTGGCAGATTTAGTAGAAGCGGCTTCGGAAAAACCCAAAGAAAAACAAACTTTCAAAAATGCAGATTGCCAGTTGATTGCCATTCCCATTTTGGCTTGGTCGCGTTACAGCTTGCCTTTTGGAAAATTGGAAAACGATTTTTTACGCGATTTTTCCGCTTTGTTATTCAAACACAACACTTCGCCGCAAATACAACATATTGTGTTGGCTGATGTTTTGTTTGCGCCCGATGAATTGCCGCAAAATTTTGAAACCATTGCAAAATGGAGCCACTTGTTAAGTGAAAAATTTCTACAACACAAAGGTCAAGCGCGTTATTCCATTTGCGATTTTCCAAGCCAAAATGAAGAAGAAAACGACTTTTTATCCGATGTGCGTTTTGTGGTGGCATTGCTGGTTGCGCCCAAAAATGCGCCTTTTTTTGTTTGGGAAACTGATCCCAAATTAACGCGTGATGCCGCTTTACACATTTGGCAAACCGAATCCAAAAAATTATTGGATTCTATTTTTATCGGCGCACATTATGAAAGTTTGTTGCCTTCTTCTTTTAATGCGGCTTGCCGAGAAAGCGATTTAAAATCAAGAGCTTATTCTTTAAATGCGGCCATTTCTTTTTTGAAAACCACATTGAACATTTTGCCCGAACAAATGCGCGTCATTGTGGCGTATTGTTTTAACAAAGAAAATGAGGAATACCGCATCAGTTTGGCAACGCGCAATGGCCATATTTTGTATGGCGTGGTTTGGCCGATGTTGCCTGGCGAAAATGATGAAGACGAAGCGCTTTTAAACATCCAACAAATTGCCAAAAACCATCGCATTTTGGATTTTACTTTTTTACCTGAACGCCAACCCATTGAATTTTGTGACGATTGCGGTTTGCCTTTGTTTCCCAATTTGTCGGGCGAATTTTTGCATCCGCAAATGCCGCAAAATGCACCGATGATGGGCGAGTCGGTTTTAAATTAAGGAAAAAAAATCAACAATGAATGTTTTGCTTTTTGTTTTTCTTTTTCTTTTAACGCCTGGTTTGTGGGCGGCGCCCACTTGGCAAGTCATTTTATCCGATGCCAACAAGCGCATTGAATTAGACAGCACCAGCATTGTGCGCAATGGCGAACAAGTGGATGCCACCGGCAGAGTCATTTTAACGCGTCCCTTGATTGACCAAAAAAGCAATGCCGAATACCGCATTATTGAAGCGGCAACGCGCTACCATTGCGATAAAAAAACCGCCAGCACTTTACGCCGCATTTACAAAAAAAATGAAAACGAAATTGTGCGAGAAGAACATGTAAACATTGTGGAATTGCCCGTGCGCAATGGCACTTTGGATAACAAAGTATTAAGCGAAGTTTGCCGATTGAAAATAACGCAAACGGAAAAAAAATCCACGGTCAACGAGAAAAAAATTTCAAAAAATCAAATACAAAAACCGCAAACGCCGGAACAAAACGCCCAATCCATTGAAAAAGACATTCGCCCGCAATTTGCCAAACCCAAACGACAACGCACAAAAAAAACAGCGACTTCTTTGCCCGAACAAAAACAATTACAAGAATTGCAAAATGTGGCCCAACGCTTAAAAATTGCCAATGAAAAATTGCTTCAACAAGAATTATCCAAAACCAAAGCGCTTGCCCAAAAATCCAAAATGCCAAAAGAAAATCCAACACACCAAATAGAAAACAACGCCATCCCCAACTGGCACCAAAAAGTGGCGCAATCGGTGCATCACAAACAAGGAGAACAAAAAGGGAAAACCGTGGAAGTTGACAATCTTTCCTCCATTTTCAAAAACAAGCACGCCGATTGGACTTATGGCGGACATTTGGGACCAGCACATTGGGCGGATTTGAAAAAAGAATACCGCATTTGTCGCGATGGTTTGCGTCAATCACCCATTGACATTCGCTCTTCCATCAAAGGCGATTTGCCCAAATTGCTTTTTAATTACCAAAACAGCCGATTTCGCTTGTTGGATTTGGGTTTCACCTTGTCGGTAGAATTGGAAAATGCCGGATTTTTGGAATTGAACAAGCAGCGCTATCATTTAAAATCTGCGCAATTTCGCCGCCCGGGCGAAGAAATGATGATGGGCAAACGCTTTGATATGAGTTTGCATTTGATGCACCAAAACGAAGAAGGGCAAGGCTTGATTGTGGCCATTTTGCTGGAAAAAGGAAAGGAAAATTCCACCATCCAAACCTTGTGGAATGCCTTGCCATTGGAGCGCAATGAAAACGCAAATACCTTGCAATTCATTGATTTTTCAAATATTTTTCCGCACAATTTGGATTATTTTACGTATATGGGTTCATTGACTTTTCCGCCTTGCACGGAAAATGTGCAATGGGTAATTTTAAAAGAATCGCAAAGCATCTCGGATGAGCAAATTCAAAATTTTGCTTTTTTATATCCAGAAAATGCCAGACCTTTGCAAACCGACAATGCACGCATTGTGAAAGAAAGTCGTTAAAAAAATGCAAGCCATTTGGAATGGCATTTTTTCCACGGTCAACAAAAAATTTTTTTCAAAAATGGATTTTTTATGAATATTTTGGTTATTGGTTCGGGCGGTCGTGAGCACGCTATTGCTTGGAAATTGGCACAATCGCAGCACGTTCAACGTATTTTTGTTTCGCCGGGCAATGCCGGTTGTGCGCTTGAAAACAAATTGGAAAATGTGGTTTTAAAAACCCATCAAGACTATGCCAATTTTGCCAAAAACAACAACATTGCTTTTACCGTGGTCGGCCCTGAGGCGCCGTTAAGTGAAGGCATTGTGGATTTTTTTCAACAAGAAAACTTGCCTATTTTTGGCCCAAGCCAACAAGCAGCGCAACTGGAAACATCCAAAAATTTTGCCAAAGAATTTATGGCAAAAAACAACATTCCCACAGCCAATTTTCAAAGTTTTAACAACAAAGAAGATGCCCACGCTTATGTGGAACAACAAGGTGCGCCCATTGTGATTAAACAAGATGGCTTGGCTGCTGGAAAAGGCGTGGTGGTGGCTGAAACTTTAAATGATGCGCACCGTGCCATTGATGAACTTTTTCAAGACAATCAAATGTTGGTCATTGAAGAGTTTTTGCAAGGGCAAGAAGCCAGTTTTATTGTTATGTGTGATGGCCACCACGTTTTGCCTTTTGCAACCAGTCAAGACCACAAACGCATTTTTGATGACGACCAAGGGCCCAACACCGGCGGAATGGGCGCTTATTCTCCTGCACCGGTTGTCAGCGATTTGATTTACCAAAAAGCCATGAATCAAATTATTTTGCCCAGCATTGCCGCTTTGAAACAAAACGGCACGCCATTTGTGGGTTTTTTGTATGCCGGCTTGATGATTACACCTGATCATGAAGTCAAAACTTTGGAATTCAATTGTCGCTTAGGCGACCCTGAAACCCAACCCATTTTAATGCGCTTAAAAAGCGATTTTGCGGATTTAATCACCGCGGCATTAAAAGGCAAATTAAACGAATGCACCGTGCAATGGGATGAACGTGCCGCTTTGGGCGTGGTGTTGGCTGCCAAAAATTATCCTTTCACGCCACAAAAAGGCGATGTGATTACCGGCATTCCCCAAAACAATGCTTTTGCCGATGATGTGCATGTTTTTCATGCCGGCACCAAAAAGCAAAACAACCAAATTTTAACCGATGGCGGGCGTGTGCTTTGTGTTGTGGCTTTGGGAGAAAACATTCAGCAAGCGCAACAAAAAGCTTATGATTTTGTTCCCCAAATCAACTGGCCTGGTATGCAATACAGAAAAGACATCGGCAACAAAGCCATTTGAGCCATTTTAAAAAAAAAATAAAAATTTTTGAAGGTTGACCGTGGAAAAACACCATTCTTCTTTGAAAATCACCGCTTTGGGCATTTTTTTCATTGCCTTGTTGCCCAGTTTGCCGCTTTTTATCAAAGGAATCCATTTGGGGCACGATTGGGCTTTCCATTTTTTGCGCATTGAAAGTCTGGCACAAGGTTTGCAAAACGGTGTTTTTCCCATTCGCTTAAACAGCTTACTATTCAACAACCACGGTTATCCAGCCAGCATTTTTTATGGCGATTTGTTGCTTTATTTTCCGGCATTGTTGCGTTTAATCCACATTGCGCCCATCACCACTTACAAAATTTACATTTTATTTATCAATGTTTTAAGTGTTGTCATTGCGTATTTTTCTTTTTACAAAATCAGCAAAAGCAAGCGTTGTGCTTGGTTTGCCAGCGCCGCTTATGTTTGTGCGCATTATCGCTTGTTGGATATTTACATCAGAAGCGCACTTGGCGAATACACCGCCATTGCATTTTTTCCTTTGATTGCATGGGCACTTTGGCGCATTTATGTGGAAAACAAAACCAATTTCCACACCGTTTTGTTGTTGTCTTTTTCTATGCTTGTTTTGTTATACACGCATATTTTATCCACGCAATGGGCGGCTTTTTTCATTATTTTAATCGCCTTGTTTTTTTATAAAAAAACATTTACTTGTTCTGTTTTAAAAGTTTATTTTCATTCTTTTTTAATTTTTATCTTTATCGGAGCTTCTTTTATCATTCCTTTTTTGGATTATTATTTCAACACTCAAACCAATATCCGTTTTATTAACGAACATGTGCGTTATAACTTACAAGACACTGGCGTTTTTCCCGCAGATTATTTTGCGGTTTTTCACAATCCTTTTGGCGAACATTCTCTTATTGTGAATCAAAAATTTGCTTTAACGCCCGGTTTTTTATTGATATTGGTTTTAATTTATTCTGTTTATTTAATTATTCAAAAAAAAGCCCAAAAAACAATCCAATTTTTTGCTTTTTTTTCTATTTTTCTTTTGTTTTTGGCATCGGATATTTTTCCGTGGCGTTTTTTCACACATCCTTTATTGACTTCTTTGCAAGCGCCAATGCGTCTTTTGGGTTTTGCCATTTTGTTTTTGGCTTTGTTATTTTGTTTTGTTTTAAAACAAAACAAAAAACAAAATGATTTTTTAATTGCCTGCATTCTTTTGACCACCCATTTTGCTTTTTTAAGCCATTATTTTGACCATGCGCAAAATGAAATCCCAACATTAGAAACAATGCAAAAAAAACATTTTGCCGATGAATATTTATTTTTTGGTTTAAATTCCGATACGGCCAAAGAAACATTCCAAGTCCAAGCGCACAATATGAAAATCCATTTTTTAAAAGAAAAAGGCGTGGATTTGCATTTGAATGTTCAAACCGATGGCCAGGCTTATGTTGATTTGCCGCGTTTTAATTATCCTTATTATGTGGCGCACAATCATCAAGGCCAATTGTTTTCTTTAAGCGATAATCACAATTTTCGTTTGCGCCTTTTGATTCCCATGGGTTACGAAGGCGATGTTTTCATTCGTTTTTCACCGCCTTTTTGGTGGCGCATGGCAGAATTCATTTCTTTGTTTTCTTTGTTGTTTGTGTGTTGGAAAATTTTCAAAAAAAATCGGGGTTGACCGTGGAAAAATTCTTTTTCGCTTTTTGGTGTTTGTTTTTTTCAACATTTTCTTTCTCCCAAGAAAACTCAACACAAGAAGATGATTTGGAACAGATTGTTTTTTGCGTTTTGTTGGGTGATATTGCTTTTTTTGAAGGCAATTTTCCCATTGCCTTAGAAATGTGGAGCCAACTTGCCGAAAACACCCAAAATGAAAAAGCGCTCACGCGCGCGGTGCATTTGGCTTTTCTTTCCAAAAACGATGCGCTGGCACATAATTTGCTTGCCATTTGGCAAAACAGCCATCCGCAATCCCAAACGGCAAAAGAATGGTTTTTGAAAATTTTAATGCGTGAAAAAAACTACGCGCAATTAAAACTTTATTTGGAAAAAGAATTAAAAAACAATGCGGCTCAACGCGCGGAACTTATTTTGTCTTTTCCCACACTTTTTTTAATGAATCCACAAAATAAAGAAGAAAAAAAAGAAATTTTATTTGATTTAACAAAACCTTATTTGAATTTAAAAGAATCGCATTTTGTGCGCGCACAAATTGCATTTCATTTTAATGATTTTGATTTAATAGACAAAGAATTGAATCAAGCGCTTCAAATTGATTCCCATTATGAAGAAGCAGTTATTTTAAAATCGGCAATTTATTTGGAAAAAAATCCACAAGAATCTGCCCGCATTTTAAAAAATTATTTAAAACACAACAAACAATCGGAAAAAGCGCGTTTAAATTATATGCATGTTTTAATCACAATGGGCGATATTCAAAATGCCATTGAAATTTTTAAAACCTTAAAAAAACAAGATGAAAATATAGAAAATTTATATTCTTTAACGCTTTTAACTTTGCAAAAGGGATTTTACAAAGAAGGGCGCTTTTTATTAAATCAATTAGAAGAATATAAAGAGATTAATTTAAATCAAATTTATTATTTAAAAGCACAAATTGCCATAGAAGAAAAAAATAACCAAGAAGCCTTGTTTTATTTGGAAAAAATAACGCGCCAAAACAACGCCCAACAATATATGATTGCGCGCGCACAACTGGCACAAATTTTGGCCAAAGAAGGCAAACTTGAACAAGCGCGCGCGCGTTTGTTTGTCAGCGAAACGCACAACGATTTTGAACGCATACAATTCATTTTAAATGAAGCACAAATTTTAAATGAAATGAATTTAAATCAAGAAGCTTTTTTATTTTTAGAAAAAATGGTTAAAAAATTCCCAAAAAGTGTGGATTTAAAATACGAATGGGCAATGGTTTCAGATAGATTAAAAAACTATTCTAAAATGGAAGAAATTTTGCGTTTAATTTTAAAACAAAATCCAAACCATGCGCACGCTTTAAATGCCTTAGGTTATTCTTATGCCGATAGAGGAATTCATTTAAAACAAGCCGAAAATTTAATTCAAAAAGCACTTCAATTTGAAAAAGAAAATCCTTATATTTTGGATAGTTTGGCTTGGGTTTATTTTAAACAAGGGAAATTAAAAGAATCGCTTTTGATTTTACAAAAGGCTTTTCAAATAAAAGAAGATGCAGAAATTGCCATTCATTTGGTTGAAGTTTTTAATCAATTAAATGAAAAAAAACAAGCCGAAAAAATTTTAAATCAAATAATGGAAAAAGAAAAAAATCATCCGGCTATTCAAAAATTTTTGGAAAAAAATCCACGGTCAACCTTCAAAAATTTTGAAAAATAATTTTTAAAATAATTTTAAAAATTATTTAATTCTTGTTGAATCATTTTCCACAAACTTTCAATCCAACAATTTTGGGCATTCAAAGCAGGAAGATAAACAAAATTTTTGCCGCCATTTTCCAAAAAGATTTTTTTGCCCATCATGGCAATTTCTTCCAGAGTTTCCAAGCAATCCGTGGAAAATCCAGGGCAAAGCACGGCCAAATTTTCAATGTGGTTTTGCGGCAATTGTTCAAGCAAATCAAAAGTATAAGGTTCCAACCATTTTGCTGGCCCAAAGCGCGATTGAAACCCAAAATGCAAATGGTGTTCGGGCAATTGATTTTGCAAAAGTTCAAATGTTTTTTGGCATTGTTTGAAATAAGGATCGCCCGCATCGCTGTATTGTTGCGGAATGCCATGAAAACTCACCAGAATATCGCGCGGCAAAGCGTGTGTTTGCATGGTTTGCATTAAGGCTTGAATGTAATGTTCATTGTCAAACCAACCATAAAGGGCGCGGATTTTGGGTTGATGGCGCACCGATAAAACATAACGCGCCACTTCGTCCATAATGGAGCCAATGGTGGTTGCCGAATACTGCGCAAAAAGCGGCACCACAACAATTTTATGAAAACCTTTTTGTTGCAGTTGGCATAATTTTTGACCAATGGAAGGCGCGCCATAACGCATGGCAAAATCAATGTAACTATTTGATTTTTCTTGTAATTTTTCAGTAATTTGGCGCGTATAAAAAAGCAAAGGCGATTCATTTTCAAACCAAATACTGCGGTATTTTTTCGCGGATTTTTTGCTGCGCACATTCAAAATAATGCCGTTTAAAAGCAACTGCCAAGCGCATTTTTGGTAAAAATGCGGGGTTTCAATAATGCGCGGATCACTTAAAAATTGCCGCAAATACTTTTTCACACAAGAAGATTCAGGCTTTTCGGGCGAGCCCAGATTCACCAACAAAATTGCGCAATCGTGATTCATTTTTTAAAAAAAATTTGGCGTTGACCGTGGAAAAATTACAAAGTTTTGCACAAAGCATTGGACAAAAGATGCGCCGTGACATCCACAATAGAAATAATTTGTTCATACGCCATACGCGTTGGACCAATCACGCCGAGCGTGCCAAACACTTTGCCTTCTACAAAATAAGGTGCGGCAATCACACTGCATGCATGAAGCGATTCAATGCCTGATTCTTGCCCAATAAAAATCTGCACGCCTGGCGCATGATTGGACAAATTCAATAAACCCATTAAAAGCGATTTTTGTTCAAACAAATCAAACAATTCACGCAAGCGCTTGCGATTGGCGGACAAATCTTCGCTGTCTAATAAATTTTTTTCGCCTTTAATCACGCAACTGCTTGATTCTTGATTCAGCGCTTGCACTCCGGCAGCCAATGTTTCTTGCATCAATGGTTTTAATTCTTTTTTAATGGCCAGCATTTCGTTTTTTAAATGTTTTTGCATAGCAGCAAAAGACAAACCCGCATAATGTTGATTTAAAAAATAAGCGGCTTCAGAAAGTTCGGATGAAGAATAATCGCGCTCGGTGCGAATCAAACGATTTTGCACATCGCCATTGGTGGTGACAATAATCAACAAAATGCGTTTGGCAGACAAATGCACAAATTCAATGTGGCGAATTTCGGATTCTTGTTGTTTGGGAATCATCACCAAACTGGCAAAATGGGTGAGTTGGGAAAGCAAGGTTGAGGCTTGCATCATCAATTGTTGTGCGGACAATCCTTCAAATGCCATTTCCAAAGCATTTTTTTGCATTTTTTCTATGGGTTGAATGCTCAATAATTTATCCACAAAAAAACGGTAACCTTGCGTGGTGGGAATTCTGCCAGCCGAAGTATGCGGACTGGTGACCAATCCGGCTTCTTCCAAATCTGCCATCACATTGCGAATGGTGGCTGCCGACAAATCCAAACCGCTGTGTTTTGAAAGCGTGCGTGAGCCAACCGGCTGACCATCTAAAATGTAATGTTCTATTAAACTTTTCAAAAGAGCGCGAGAGCGGGCATCCAAATTCATTTTGATTTATCCAAACAAAGCGCCTTGCCGTTGCAATCGGTGGTTGATGATATTTTTCAACAACACAAAAGGCGAATTTTCATTTTGCGGAATATAAAGCGTTAAACGCTTTTTGGCACGCGTTGCGCCGGTATAAAGCAATCCACGACTTAAAATGGGCAACATTTTGCGCGGCAAAACCAAAATCACATGATCAAATTCAGAACCTTGCGATTTGTGAATGGTGAGCGCAAACATTTTTTCTATTTGATTTTCCAGACGATTGGGCGACAACCAACGCTGACCAAAACAAAGCCGAATGCCGTTTTCGCGTTCAATGGCAACCCCCACATCGCCATTGTTTAAATGCAACTGGGCTTGGTTTTCTATCATCATCACCGGACATTGTTCAAAAAAAGAATGCAAAGGCGAAGATTGAAAAAATCCACGGTCAACGTTGATTTTTTTTAAAAAAATTTGCTGAAAAATATTTTGTATTTTTTGATTCAAATGATGAACGCCAAATTCACCTTCACGCAAAGCGCAAAGCACTTGCAGTTTGGCATTGCGTTTGAATAATTGCAAAGCATAATCTTCAAAAGACAATGCATCCGAATGCACATCAATGGGAGAAACAAAATTTTCTTCGTAAAAATTTTCAATCAATTTTGTCCATTCGGCTTCGGTTTGGATAATATGCAAATCTTCTTGATTTTTATCAAATAACGCTTTGATTTCATTGGATTTTCCAAGATTGACCGCTTGGGCAAATTGCGCAATTCCTCCTTGAAAACGATGCGATTTTTTCAAATGCGCCACATTGTTTGTTAATTTTTTGGCTTGACAAAGTTCTTTCATCAACGAGCCGGCATCCACCGATGAAAGTTGATTTTCATCGCCCAAGACAATCAATTTTGCAGCAAGCGGCAAGGCATTCAAAACGGCTTGAAAAAGCAACAAATCAATCATAGAAGCTTCATCCAAAATCAACACATCGCAATTTAAAGGATGATGTTGATGATGCACAAAACCTTGTGGCAAAACCCCCAGCAAACGATGAATGGTTTGCGGTTCTTTGATATCAATGGGAATATTCAATTTTTTTAAAGAATCCATAGAATGCGCAATGCTTTCTTTCAAACGTTGCGCCGCTTTGCCGGTTGGTGCGGCCAGCTCTATTTTCAAATGCGGATTTTCCGCAAACAACAACACCAACAATTTGGCCACCGTGGTGGTTTTGCCGGTGCCCGGCCCGCCGGTGATCATTGCAAAATTTTCCACAAACGCTTTGCGGCACGCTTGTTTTTGCTCAGATTCTTCCTCAAAAAGTTTATTTAAAATCAAATTATTACATTCTTTTTTTGAAGTATTTTCTATTCTTTTAAGAATGTTTTGTTCTACTTGACGCTCGGCAAAAAAATAGCGAAACAAATACAATTTATGTTTCCAATAAACAAGAGGTTTGGCTTGTAAATAATTGAATTTATTCGCATTTTCAACAAACAAAACGGCGTTTTGATGGCGAAAATCAAAATGTTTTAATTTTTCACAATGTTGTTTAAAAAGTTCTAATTGTTCTTCTTGATGTTGATTTTTGAAAGAAAAATAAACAAAATCTTCCGCATTCAAACGATTTAAATCCAGCGCCACATTGCCTTTGGATAAATTAAAACAAGTTAGCGCAGCGGCAAACAAAACTTCAATAGGCGTTTGGGAATCGGCAATTTGCAAAGTGCTTGCCAAGGCTTTGTCTAAGGGATTAAAAAAATTAAAAAAATCCGGCAACATTGAAAACTCAATTAAAAAATTGAAAAAATTTGAAAAAATGCTTTTATTGTAAAGATTTTTGTTGAAAATCCACGGTCAACCCGTATTTTTTTTAAAAAATTGTAACCTTTAACTTGGAAAATAAGATAATAAACTCCCTTTTTTGCAACGAAAGATTAAAAAAAATGCCACAAACACTTTATGAAAAATTGTGGAATGACCACGTTGTTCGCACGGAAAAAGACGGCACCGCTTTAATTTATATTGACCGCCATTTGGTGCATGAAGTCACCAGCCCACAAGCCTTTGAAGGTTTGAAAATAGCGGGCAGAAAACTCTGGCGCGCGGATTCTATTGTGGCAACCGCCGACCACAACACGCCAACCGAGTTTTGCCCGCACGGTTTAAACGATGTTGCCGACCCCATTTCCAAATTGCAACTGCAAACTTTGGACGACAATATCAAAACTTTTGGCGCGTTGCGTTATTTTCCTTTTCAAAATGAACGCCAAGGCATTGTGCATGTGATAGGCCCTGAAAATGGCGCCACTTTGCCCGGAATGACGGTTGTTTGCGGCGATTCACACACGGCAACGCACGGCGCTTTGGCGTGCTTGGCGTTTGGCATTGGCACCTCCGAAGTGGAACACGTGATGGCAACACAATGTTTGTTGCAAAAAAAATCCAAAACCATGTTGATTAAAATTAACGGTGTTTTGCACAAAGGCGTATCCGCAAAAGATATTGCCTTGGCAGTGATTGGCAAAATCGGCACTGCTGGCGGCACGGGCTATGCAATTGAATTTGCGGGCTCATCCATTGAAAATTTAAGCGTAGAAGGGCGAATGAGTTTGTGCAATATGGCCATTGAAGCGGGCGCACGCATGGGTTTTGTGGCAGTGGATGAAAAAACCTTGGCTTATTTAAAAGATTTGCCGCTTTCTCCAAAAGGCGAACTTTGGAATCGCGCGGTTGAATTTTGGAAAACTTTAAAATCGGATGCGGGCGCGGTGTTTGACAAAAGCATTTTATTAAACGCTGATGAAATTTTGCCGCAAGTCACCTGGGGCACTTCGCCTGAAATGGTTGTGGCAATTACCGACAAAGTGCCTAATCCCGATAACGAACAAGACGAATCCAAACGCGCGGGAATGCAGCGCGCCTTGGATTATATGGGTTTAAAAGCCAACACGCCGATGGTGGAAATTGCAGTGGATAAAATTTTCATCGGTTCTTGCACCAATTCCCGCATTGAAGATTTGCGCGCCGCCGCCAACATTGTTAAAGGCAAAAAAATTGCCAAAAACATTAAAGAAGCCTTGGTTGTGCCGGGATCATATTTGGTGAAAGCGCAGGCGGAAAAAGAAGGTTTGGATCAAATTTTTAAAGAATCGGGTTTTGAATGGCGCAATCCGGGTTGTTCAATGTGTTTGGCAATGAATGCCGACCGTTTAAATCCCAAAGAGCGTTGTGCATCCACTTCCAACCGCAATTTTGAAGGCAGGCAAGGTGCCCAAGGCAGAACGCATTTGCTAAGCCCAGAAATGGCGGCAGCCGCGGCAATTTGCGGGCATTTTGTGGATGTGCGTGATTTTTTATAAAGGCAAAAAAATGAATCCTTTTAAAACTTTAAGTAGCATTGTGGTGCCATTGGAGCGCAACAATGTGGATACCGATGCGATTATTCCCAAGCAATTTTTAAAATCCATCAAACGCACGGGCTTTGGCGCCAATTTGTTTGACGAATGGCGTTATTTGGACAAAGGCGAACCCGGAATGGATTGCGCTCTTCGCCCCAAAAATATGGATTTTGTGCTCAATTTTCCGCAATACCAACACGCTGAAATTTTGCTTGCGCGCCAAAATTTTGGTTGCGGTTCATCGCGCGAGCACGCGCCGTGGGCGCTCATGGATTATGGTTTTCGCGTGATTATCGCGCAAAGTTTTGCGGATATTTTTTACAACAATTCTTTTAAAAATGGCTTGTTGCCCATTGTTTTAAAAGAAAACGAAATCAACGAATTGTTTGATTTAGCCAAAAATGAAAAAAATTTCACGCTCACCGTGGATTTGGAGAAAAAACAAATTTTTTCCACGGTCAACGGCAAAAAATTTTCATTTGAAATAGATGATTTTCGGCGCGAATGTTTGTTAAATGGTTGGGATGATATCGGTTTGACTTTGCGCCACCAAGATGAAATTTTGGCTTTTGAAAACAAACGCCGCCAAGAAAAACCATGGCTTTTTCAGGCATAACCGCAACTTTTTTGAGGACAAAAAATGGCAAAAAAAATTTGTGTATTGGAAGGAGACGGCATTGGCGCTGAAATTACCACTGCCGCCGTGCGCGTGTTAAAAGCCTTAAAAATCGGGCTGGAATTTGAAAACGCATTGTTGGGCGGCGCGGCAATTGATGCTTATGATTCGCCTTATCCTGAATCAACGCAAAAACTAGCAAAAGAAGCGGACGCGGTTTTGTTGGGCGCGGTGGGCGGCCCAAAATGGGATTCTTATCCGCGTGAAAAACGCCCAGAAAAAGGGCTTTTGGCAATCCGCAAAGATTTGGGTTTGTTTGCCAATTTGCGCCCGGCAATTTTGTATGAAGAACTGGCCAACGCTTCCACTTTGAAACCTGAAATTGTGGCAGGTTTGGATATTTTGATTGTGCGTGAATTAACGGGCGATATTTATTTTGGCAACCCGCGCGGCATTGAAACCAAAAACGGCGAGCGCGTTGGCATCAACACGATGATTTACAGCGAATCAGAAATCAAACGCATTGCCAAAATTGCCTTTGAAGCCGCGCAAAAACGCTCAAAAAAAGTGTGTTCCATTGACAAAATGAATGTGCTGGAAACGACCCAACTTTGGCGTGATGTGGTAAGCGACCTTGCCAAAGAATATCCAGACGTGGAACTTTCGCATATGTTGGTGGATAACGCCGCCATGCAGTTGGTGCGTTACCCCAAACAATTTGATGTGCTTTTAACGGGTAACATTTTTGGCGATATTTTGTCGGACGAAGCGGCAATGCTCACTGGTTCCATTGGTATGTTGCCCTCGGCTTCTTTAAATGAGACGGGCAAAGGTTTGTTTGAACCTTCGCACGGCTCGGCACCCGATATTGCGGGAAAAAACGTGGCGAATCCCTTGGCAACAATTTTATCGGCGGCAATGTTGTTGCGTTATAGTTTTTCTATGGAAAACGAAGCGCGCGCCATTGAAAACGCCGTTCAAAAAACTTTGCAACAAGGTTTTAGAACCGTGGATATTTTTGAAGCTGGCATTAAGCTCGGAACAGTAGAAATGGCAGATGCCGTTATTCGCAATTTGTAAATGAAAGGATTAAAAATGAAAAAAGTTGGTTTAATCGGTTGGCGCGGAATGGTTGGTTCCGTTTTGATGCAAAGAATGGAAGCAGAAGGCGATTTTAAAACCTTTGAACCTGTTTATTTTTCAACCTCGGCGGCAGGGCAAAAAGCGCCGCAATTTGGCGGCGTTCTGGCAGAAAAAACTTTGCAAGATGCCAACGATATTCACGCTTTAAAAGAATGCGATATTTTGTTGAGTTGCCAAGGCGGTGATTACACCAAGGAAATTTTTCCCAAAATTCGCAACGCAGGCTGGAAAGGGCATTGGATTGATGCGGCATCCACCTTGCGGATGAAAGACGATGCCATTATTGTTTTGGACCCGGTGAATTTAAAGGTGATTCACAATGCGTTGTCAAAAGGCAATCGCAATTGGATTGGCGGCAACTGCACGGTTTCTTTAATGTTGATGGGTTTGGGCGGTTTGTTCCAAAACGATTGGGTGGAATGGATTTCTGCAATGACTTACCAAGCGGCATCGGGCGCGGGCGCACAAAATATGCGTGAATTGATTGCGCAAATGGGTTTTATTCACAATTCGGTAAAGGATTTGTTGGAAAACCCATCTTCTGCCATTTTGGAAATTGATCAAAAAGTTGCCGCCGCCATCCGCAGCGATGAATTCCCCAAAAAGAATTTTCGCAACACCGCGCTTGCTGGCTCGCTGATTCCGTGGATTGATGTTCCGGTGGAATTCGGTCAATCCAAAGAAGAATGGAAAGGCGGCGCAGAATGCAACAAAATTTTGGGCAATCCGCCGTTTCGCACACAAGGCGCCATTCCCATTGATGGACTTTGCATAAGAGTTGGCGCAATGCGTTGCCACAGCCAAGCCTTGACCATCAAACTCAAAAAAAACGTGCCTTTGCCTGATATTGAAAACGCCATACAAAACGCCAACCAATGGGCAAAAGTTATTCCCAACGAGCGCGAAATCACCGAAGCAGAATTAACGCCAGCCAAGGTGACCGGCACTTTAAATGTGCCGGTTGGGCGCTTGCACAAAATGGCGATGGGCGAAGATTATTTGGCGGCTTTCACGTGTGGCGACCAGCTTTTGTGGGGTGCTGCCGAACCGTTGCGCCGAATGTTGCGGATTTTGTTGGAAGATTAAAAAAAACACAAAAATCCACGGTCAACGCCAAAAAAATTTGAAAATTTTTTTGGGTTGACCGTGGAAAAAAAGGATTTTTTGAAAATGAAAAACTTTGTTTATACGCAAATTGAAAATACGCGCTACACGCCTTTTTTATTAGCCAAAAAAATTCAAGCGCGCGCCATTTTGGAATCGGCTAGTTTTCAAAAAGGCAGAGAGCGTTTTTCTATTTTAATGGTGGATGAAGCTTTTCAAATTATTCAAAAAAAAGAAAAAGTATTTTTTAAAATAGAAAAAAAAGAAAAAGAATTTCAATGCAATTTTAAAAGTCGCGATGCGCTTTTAAGAGAAAAAAAAGCGGATATTTTGGATGCATTGATTTATATTACCCAACAAAATCAAATTCCAGACGATATTCAAAAACTGCATATTCCTTTGCCGGGCGCAGGCATTGGTTTTTTAAGTTATGAATTTGTGCAGCATTGCGACAAGGTGATTTTAAAAAATCAAAATGATCCTTTAAATTTACCCGATGCTTTATTTGTGGTTGGGCATTTTTATATTGTTTTAGACCATTTTACCGAAACCATTCATATTTTTGGTTTAAATTATAAAGAACACGAAATTGATTTGGAATTGGCGCTTAAAAAATTATTAAAACGTTTAAAAGACATGGATTTTTCTTATATTGAAGAAGAAAATGAAAATCCATCTTTTGAAATTTTAACGGATTTAGAAAATTCCAAAGCCGAATATATTGAAAAAGTTCAAACATTAAAAACGCATATTGAATGCGGCAATATTATTCAAGCGGTGCCCAGCCGCCGATTGCAAATCAAAAGCGATGCCGCGCCGCTTTTGATTTACGGCAAATTAAGAAAACTCAACCCTTCGCCTTATTTGTTTTATGTGGATTTTGGCGATTTTGCGCTACTTGGCGCATCGCCCGAGAGTTTGATTCGCGTGCGCGGCAAAAAAGCAAGCATTCATCCCATTGCCGGCACCATCCCGCGCAGCGACTCGGAAGCCAAAGACGTCTTACTTTGCGCGCAATTAAAGGCAGACAAAAAAGAGCGCGCCGAGCATTTGATGTTGGTGGATTTGGCAAGAAATGACTTGGGGCGCGTGTGCAAAGCGGGTTCGGTGCAACTTACGCAATACGCCGAATGTGAGTTTTTCAGCCACGTGATTCATTTGGTTAGCATTGTGCAAGGCGAACTCAAAAACGGCATTTCGGCGGCAGAAGCTTTGCGGGCAGCTTTTCCAGCAGGCACGGTAAGCGGCGCGCCCAAAATCAGTGCCATTGAAATTTTAAGCACGTTGGAAACAGAAAAACGCCGTTTTTACGCCGGCGCCGTGGGTTATATGGCAACGAGTGGCGACTTGGATTTTTGTATCACCATCCGCGCGGCACTTGTTCAAAACGGCATTTACACCTTGCAAGCGGGCGGCGGCATTGTTTGGGATTCTGACCCCGAAAAAGAATTTTTGGAAACGGTTGCCAAATTAGGCGCAATGGCGGACGTTTTAACCAAATAAAGAGGCGCAAAAATGATTTTGGTCATAGACAATTACGATTCTTTTACATTCAACATCACGCAATTGTTGGCAACGCTAACTGATGCGCCGATTGTGGTCAAACGCAACGATGAAATCAGCGTGGCGGAAATTGAATCTTTAAATCCAACGCATATTGTGTTGTCGCCCGGCCCCGGCGCCCCGCGCGATTCTGGCATTTGTGCCGATGTTGTGCGGCATTTTATGGGCAAAAAACCGATTTTAGGCGTTTGTTTGGGGCATCAAGTCATTGCCGAAACCTTGGGCGCAACAGTTGATCGCGCCAAAGCCATTTGCCATGGCGATGCGCAGGATATTTTATTAGACGGGCGTGGGCTTTTCCGCAACATCGGCAAGCGCGCGCGCTTTACGCGTTACCATTCATTGGCAGTTTTGGAAAAAACCATTCCCGATTGTTTGGAAGTTACCGCACGCGCGCAAGATGGCGAAGTAATGGGCATTCGCCACAAAATTTTTGATTTGGAAGGCGTGCAATTTCACCCCGAAAGTGTTGAAAGCGAAAAGGGCAAAGCGTTGTTGGCGGCGTTTTTAAATTACCGCCGCGACAATTTGCCGCACGCCAAAATTTTGGAAAATCTCTTTAAAAACAAAGATTTGGATGAACAAACCGCTTTTGATTTGATGACCAACCTCACGGATGGCACAATGGATGAGCGCGTGATGGCTTCACTTTTAACGGCAATGGCGGCAAAAGGTGTGGCAACTTCGGAATTGGTGGGTTCGGCGCGCGCCATTTTAAAACGCCAAACGCCTTTTGTTGTGCCCGAATCTTTAAAAGAAAACTTGTGCGAAATTGTGGGCACTGGCGGCGATGCAAAAGGTTCGTTTAATATTTCATCATTGAGTGCCATTGTGGCGGCATCGGCAGGTGTTCAAGTTGCCAAACACGGCAACCGCGCAGTGAGTTCCAAATCGGGCGCGGCGGATTTTTTTGAAAGTTTGGGTATTTCTATTTTTGCCAACCCTAATCAAACCGCGCAACTTTTGGAAAAAACCGGATTTTGTTTTTTGATGGCGCCCGTCTACCACGCGGCAATGCGTTTTGCCGCGCCCGTTCGCGCCGCTTTGGGCATTAAAACCATTATGAATTTATTAGGCCCGCTTTTAAATCCCGCAGGCGCAACCATCGCTTTGCTTGGTGTTTATGACAAAAATTTATTGGAAATTTACGCCCGCGCGGCTTTTGAACTCGGCTTAAAGCGTGTTTTAACCGTGGCATCTGAGGATGGTTTTGATGAAATCTCGCCCTTTGCGCCCACACACGCTTTTTATTTGGACAATGAAAAAGCCCAGATGCTGACAATTTTCCCCGAAAAACTAGGCGTTAAAAACGTCAAAGAATCCGAACTTTTGGGAGGGGATGCCGCACAAAATGCCATTGCCGCCAAAAAAGTTTTGGAAAATCAAGGCAATCACACCATTTTTGAAGCAGTGGCTCTTAATGCTGGCGCATTGTTGTGGCTTGCCCAACAAGCAGAAACTTTGGCAGGCGGCATTGAACTTGCCCGCCAAACCATCCAAAGCGGCACTGCCAGAGCCAAACTCCAAGAAATCATCCAATTTTCCACGGTGAACTGAAAAAAATTTTCAAAAAAATGAATGATTTGGATTTAAAAAGCCTAGAAAATGCCAAGCAGCTTTTTCAAAGCGGCGCTATTCAAAAAATAGAAGTCGGCACCACGGCGGGCTTAAAGGCAATTCATCGTTATATTTTTGGCGGTCTTTATGATTTTGCTGGTGAAATTCGCAACCACAATATTTCAAAAAGCAATTTTCGTTTTGCCAATGTTTTGTATTTAAATGCGGTATTAAAAACAATTGATTCTATGCCGCAAAATAATTTTGAAGAAATCATCGCCAAATATATTGAAATGAATATTGCCCATCCTTTTTTGGAAGGCAACGGCAGGGCAACACGTATTTGGTTGGATTTGATTTTAAAGCAACAATTAGGCGTTGTTGTGGCGTGGCAAAATATTGATAAACACAAATATTTGCAAGCGATGGAGCGTAGCCCTGTGAATGATTTAGAATTAAAATCCTTAATTCAACCCAATCTTTCCAAAAACACCGATGATTTAAATGCCATTTTTAAAGGCATTGAACAATCTTATTTTTATGAGAATTAGCATGGATATTTTAGAAAAAATTATTCAAAAACGCAGAGAAGATTTAAATGTTTTGGGAGCAGGATTCGGTTTTGATATTCCCAAAGAACGGCGGCGGGAGATAACACCTTTTTTAAAAGAAAAAGGCGTTATTTTGGAAATCAAAAGAAAATCGCCCAGCAAAGGCAACATTGCGCCCAATTTAAATGCTTTTGAAACCGCGCAGATTTACGCAGAAAATAACGCGCGCGCTATTTCCGTTTTAACCGAGCGCCATTTTTTTGGCGGTTCTTTAATTGATTTGATGGATGCGGCACGCGCGGTTGATACTTTAAATTTAAAACAAAAACCTGCCATTTTAAGAAAAGATTTTTTATTAACTGAAAAAGAAATTGAAGTTTCTTATTTGTTTGGTGCGGATGCCATTTTACTAATCGCACGCATTTTGGAAAAAGAAGAATTATTAAAACTCATTCAAAAAGCGCAACATTTTAATTTATCCGTTTTATTGGAAATTCGCGAAGAAGATGATTTAAACAAATTACAATTTTTATTAGAAAACAATCATTTTAAAAATATTGTTGTGGGTGTCAATGCAAGAGATTTAAAAACATTCCAAATGGATTTGTTGCATCCATTAAAAATGAAATTAAAAATAAAAAATTTAAATCCCAACATTCCAATTGTTTTTGAAAGTGGCATTTTGTCGGAATCGGCTGCCGCATTGCCTGCATTATTGGGTTTTCACGGCATTTTATTAGGCGAAGCCGCCGCACAAAATCCCCAAAACGCCCGCATTTTTACCAAAACATTTGAAACCACGCCAAAAAGCAAAGTAGGGGATTTTTATCAGCATTTTATTAAACGTAATTCTGCGCCTTTAATTAAAATCTGCGGTCTAACCAATATTGAAGATACCCAAAATATTTTGAATTACAACCCCGATTTTTTAGGCTTTGTTTTGGCAAAAAAATCCAAACGAATCATTACAAAATCTTTTTTAAAAGAATGCGCTGAAAAATTAGATTTTAAAAATACAAAACGAATCGGCGTGATTGCTGATGAAAATGAAATACCCTTGGCAGTTGAATGTGTAAAAGAAAATTTAATTGATGCCATTCAATTTCATAATATTTCAATTCCTTTATTAAATAATGCGGATTTTTATCATATTCCACGTTTTCCAGTGGCAATTATGAAAAATGAAAATGATTTAAACAAAATCCAAGATTTTTTTAAAAAAGGATTTCCACGAGTTTTAATTGATTCTGGGGAAGGAAGTGGTAAAGCAATCCATCAAAATTTAATTCTCAACGCAAAAAAAATAATGCCGCTTTTTTTGGCAGGTGGAATGAATAATGAAAATATTAGTTTTATTTTAAAAGAATATGCGCCCGATTTAATTGATTTGGCAAGCGGTTTAGAACAATCGCCCGGAATTAAATATTTTTTTAAAATCAAGCAGTTTTTTCAACTTTTAAATAAAAAATGATTATGTCCAACAATGGTTTTTTCGGCAGATTTGGCGGCAAATACGTGGCAGAAGTTTTGCGCAGTGTTTTAGACGCTTTGGAAATAGAATTTCAAAAAGCGTGGGCGAATCCGCAATTTAAAAAAGAATTTGAAAATCTTTTAAAAGATTTTGTGGGTCGTCCCACGCCTTTTTTAAAAGCGGAAAACGCCTCCAAAAAACTTGGCGGTGCGCAAATTTTTATTAAATTAGAAGGGCTTGCCAACACAGGCGCACACAAAATCAACAATGCCTTGGGGCAATGTTTGCTTGCCAAAAAAATGGGCAAAAAGAAAATTATTGCCGAAACTGGCGCAGGCCAACACGGCGTGGCAACTGCAGCAGCGTGTGCCAAGTTGGGTTTGGAGTGCACTATTTTTATGGGCGCAGTTGATGTCAAACGCCAGCAACCGAACGTGGCAACAATGGAACTCTTTGGTGCCCGCGTGGTTTCGGTTTTGGGCGGCACACAAACCTTAAAAGACGCAGTAAATGACGCCATGCGCGCTTGGGCAGCCGACCCTGAAAACACGCATTATGTTTTTGGTTCAGCGCTTGGTCCCGCACCGTTCCCAGATATTGTGCGGGAATTCCAAAGCGTCATCGGCAAAGAAACAAAGCAACAAATCGCTGAAAAAGGCGTATCGTTAAACGATGTTGCCGCGATGATTGCTTGCGTGGGCGGTGGCAGCAACGCCATCGGCTTTTTTTCGCCCTTTTTAAAGGAAAACGTGCGCTTGATTGGCGTAGAAGCGGGCGGAATAGGGGAAAACGTGGGAGAAAACGCCGTGCGGATGTCGGGTGTGGCAAGAGAAGGCATTTTGCAAGGCTACAAATCGCGTTTTTTGCTGGACGAAGACGGGCAGGCGCTGCCGACCTATTCGGTGTCGTCAGGTTTGGATTATTGCGGCATCGGGCCGCAGCTTGCCTTTTTGGGAGACGAAAAACGCGTGGAATTTCAAAGTGTTAGCGATTCAGAAGTGTTGGCTGCCGTGCGGTTTTTTGCGCAAAACGAAGGGCTTGTTTTTGCATTAGAAAGCGCGCATGCGGCAGCCTTTGCCATCAAACTTGCGCCAACATTATCTTCTGATAAAGCGCTGATTATTAACATGAGCGGGCGAGGCGATAAAGATTTATTTATTACTTGCCCTTATTTTCGGCGCGATGCGTGGCAAGAATTTTTACAAAACGAATTACAAGAATTAAAAAAGGAGTAAAAAAATGCCCGCACTGATGAGCCA
>JBNMHE010000007.1:0-24355 GCA_050872585.1 Rhodocyclales bacterium
AATAACAACAGGATGCGGATTGTTTTTTTTTAATTCTTTCACCCAAAGTGCGGCGGCTTTGCCGGCGCGTTGCATCAAAGGTTCGTTGGCAAAAGTTTTTTCAATTTCTTTGATGTTTTCAACAAAATAAAGTGCCGATTGCATTTTTTTGATTTTGAAAAAAATGAAAGGTTGACCGTGGATTTTTTTAAAAAATGTTTTTCAATTTAACAAACGCGACATTTGGCGGCGTTTTTGACGCAAAAAATCATCAAATTGTTCGCCCGATAAAGCATTGAAAAATTCTATTAACATTTTTTGCGCTTTACCTTCTTCAAAATGTTTGTTTTGAGACAAAACTTGCAAAGCCACATCAATGGCTTGTTCAAAATTGCCGTTTTGCGCCAGCGCTTGGGAATAAGCCAGTTGAAGCGATAAATCATTGGGATTTTGTTCAAGTGCGCTTTGAATGGGCGCAATATCTTGGGCATTTTCCAGCATTTCCAAACGTTTTGAAAGCGCTTGTTGGCGCGCAATTTGGGCAACAAACTTTTGGGACAAAAGCGATTTGGCTTGTTCTTTTTCTTTTTGATTCAAATAAATTTCTGCCAAATCCAAAAGAATGGTTTCATCTTGGGGATTTTCCATCAGCGCTTGTTGGGCAAGTTGTAAAGCCAAATGGGTGTTTTTTTCTTGTAAAGCCGCGGTAATTTCAGCGTGAAAATCACGTTCATTTTTCAAAAAATCTTTTAAAAAAGAGCGCAATTGTTCGGCATTCAAAGCACCGGTGGCTTGGTTGGTTAATTGTCCTTGTTGGATGAGTTTTAAAGCGGGCAAACCTTCCAAACCAAAGTATTGCGCCAGTTGCGGCGCTTCTTCAACATTGGCGCTGTAAAAAACAACATTTTCAAAATGCGATTCTTCTTCTTGTAACACATTTAAAAATTGTTGTGATTCTGGCGAAAAATGCGCCCAAAAAGCCAACAAAACCGCTTGTTCAAAAGATTGTTGTAAAGCGTTTTCCGCATTGTTTAAAGTTAAAGTTTCCATGGGTGTTTTGGTTAAAAAAATTAAAAAAAAATGCGTTGACCGTGGATTTTTTTATTGGGCGCCTTTGTCTTTTAAAAATTGTGCAATATCGGTGTTGCCTTTTTGCAAGGCAATAGAGAGCGCGGTTTGTTGGCGGTCGGTTTGCAAATTCAATTGGGCGTTTTGTTCCACCAACAATTGCACAATTTCCATAGAGCCCGAACGCGCTGCCGCCATCAAAGCCGTTGTGCCATTGGGGCTTTGCGCATTGATATTGGCATGGTGTTTTAACAAATAACGCACAATGGGCGTTTGCTTTTGCAAAGCCGCATAAATTAAAGCCGGCCATTTGCCCGCATTGATGTTGGCGCCATTTTCAATTAAAAGTTGCACGATTTTCAAATGTCCTTGGTAAGCCGCCAAATTGAGCGCATTGTCGCCGGCTAAATTGTGGGCGTTTAAATCTGTTTCTTTGAATTTTAACAAGGCGGCAAGGGAATCTTTGCTGCCTTCGCGGGCGGATAAAATCAACAAGGTGTTGCCTTGTTCATCGGTGGTGTTGGGCGATAATCCGGCTTGCAAAACTTGAATTAAGGCAGAAGAATCGTTTAATTTGGCGGCAACAATGGCATCGTCATAGGATGCGGCAAACGCATTTGAAAATCCAAAAAACAACCCAAAAGCAAAAAAAGCCCATAATTTCATAACACATCCTTGGTTTGTGGAAAAAGCCGATGAAAATTTTCTGTGGTCAATTGTGCAATTTCTTCCAATTCCATTTGTTTGATGCTGGCCAACTTTTTGGCCGTGTAAATCACAAAAGAAGGTTCGTTGATTTTGCCGCGCTTGGGTTCGGGTGATAAAAATGGCGCATCGGTTTCAATGAGCATTCTGTCCAAAGGGCAATAGCGTGCCGCTTCTTGCACCATTTGTGCTTTTTTAAAGGTTAAAATTCCCGAAAAAGAAATATAAAAACCCAAATCCAATGCGCTTTGCATGGCTTTTTTGTCTTCGGTAAAACAATGCATAATGCCCGAACATTGTTGCGCTTGTTCTTCTTTTAAAATGTTTAAAGTGTCTTCAATGGCGCACCGTGTATGAATGACAAGCGGTTTTCCAATTTGGCATGCCGCGCGAATGTGCGTGCGAAAACGCTTTTTTTGCCAATCGGGTTGTGAAGGTTCCCAATGGTAATCCAAACCGGTTTCACCAACGGCAATCACTTTGGGATGTTGGGCGTATTGAATCAACATTTCCACATCCGGTTCAATCACATTTTTGTATTCCGGATGCACGCCCACGCTTGCCCAAAATTCCGAGTGATTTTGCGCCAGCGCCAACACTTCGTCTATGTCTTCCAGATTAACCGCAATACAAAGCGCTTGGGTGACTTTTGCTTGTTGCATGCGTTTTAAAACTTCTTCGGTTTGGTTTTTTAATTCCGCCAAATTGGGATGACAATGAGAATCAACAAACATTTTTTTACTTTTTTATCTTTACAAAAAATCCACGGTCAACAAGAAAAAATTTTAAAAAAATTTGGCGTTGACCGTGGAAAAAATTACAAAGTATGCGTGGGATTCAAAGAATTGAGCATGGTGCCCAATTTTTGTTCAATTTTAAGTTTGCCGCGCTTGGAATTTTCATCGTTTTTGAACATCACGCCTACGCCTTGCGGACGTTTATTTTGCGCGCCTTTGGGCGTAATCCAAATCACATTGCCGGTAACCGGAATGCGTTCAGGATCGTCTTTCATGGCCAGCATCAAAAAAATTTCATCGCCCATTTTGTAAGGCGCATTGGTGGGCACAAAAAAACCGCCGTTTTTCAAAAAAGGCATATAAGCGGCATAAAGCGCCGCCAAAGAAGGCAAGGTTAAAGAAACAAAACCCGGCACATTTCTGGGTTGTGGCGTTTGATTTTCGTCCAACATGGCAAATCCTTTTAATGCATGGAAGATGCATTATAAAACAATGTTTGGTAATTGAAAAAAAAGCGTTCCAAAAACAATTTGGCATTCAACGGTTGGCTTAATTGTTTTTTTGTTTTAAAAAATGTTCATAAAATAAAATCAAACGATGCAAATTGATTTTTAAATTTTTTTGCATATGGATTTGTTGTTGGTAAAAACGATTTTTCCCTGTAAAGTTTAATAAAATTAAATCAAATAACCATTTTTGCAAAGCATCGGCTAATTGAATTAAATCTATGGTTTTTTCTTTTAAAATTTTATCCAATAATTTTGCCGCTTGAAATGGATTGATTTGTAAACCTTGATTTAAATTTTTAATCAATTCATTTAACCATTCTGTTTCAAAAAATCCTTTTTTTAATGCTTGTTCTGCCAAAATAGGTGCGCCGCTAAAAAAAGAAAGCGCATCGCGTGCTTTTTTTAAATCAAAATGATTTTCTTTTAAATAATTTAAAGCGGTTTCAAAAGCAGGTGTTTTTAAATGCAATTCTTGGCAGCGACTTTGAATGGTTGGCAATAATTTTTCTTTTTGTTGCGTGGCCAACAAAAACAAAGTGTTGGGAATGGGTTCTTCCAAAGATTTTAAAATGGCATTGGACGCGTTGATATTCATTGATTCAGCAGGATAAATTAAAACAATGCGCAAACCTTGCCGATGTGTGCTCAAATACAAAAAATCGGTAATTTGGCGCACTTGTTCAATTAAAATAAACGCACTTGGATTTTTTTTTAAATCGGTTTGTTCCATTAAATTGGCCGGCAATAATTCTCTTAAATCAGGATGTTGTTTTTTTAAAAACCACAAACAAGCTTGGCAATGTCCGCAAGCTTTTTCTTTTTTAAATTCATTTTCACACAAAAGATATTGCGCAAATAAAGAGGCAAATTCATATTGTCCCACGCCTTTTTGTCCGGAAATTAAAATGGCGTGTGGCAAATTTTTGCGCATGATTAAATGTTTCCATTCTTGAGAATACAAAAGCGAAATGTTTTGCATTGTTGGATTCCTTTTTTATTTTTTTATGGGGTTGAATAAATTTTAATGAATTTTAATAAATTTAAAAAAACATTTTTTCCACGGTCAACATTGAAAAAATTTTAAAAAATTTTAAAAAAATAAAACGTTGACCGTGGAAAAATCACGGCGGTGTGCCGCGTTTTCTTTGATAAAAATTCACCGCTTGATTGTGTTCTTTTAAATTGTTGGAAAAATGCGAAGAACCATCGCCTTTTGCCACAAAATAAAGCGCATCACTTAGCGCAGGGTTTAGCGCCGCGCGAATGGATTTTTTGCCCGGCATCGCAATGGGCGAAGGCGGTAGACCTAATCGCGTGTAGGTGTTGTAAGCCGTGTCCGTTTCCAAATCGCGCCGGCGTAAGTTGCCATCAAATTGTTGCCCCAAGCCGTAAATCACCGTGGGGTCGGTTTGCAATTTCATTTGCCGTTTTAAGCGGTTGACAAAAACCGCTGCCACCAGTGCGCGGTCTTCATCTCTTCCCGTTTCTTTTTCAATAATGCTTGCCATAATCAAGGCTTCATAAGGGTTTTGGTAAGGCAATTCAGGCGCGCGCAACAACCATTCGTCTTCCAAAACCTTTTGCATGGCACGCGCTGCGCGGGAAAATAAAGCGCTTGCTTTGCTTTGTGCGTCAATAAAATAAGTGTCTGGAAAAAGCCAACCTTCTAAATTGGCGTTTGGCAAATGCAATTCTGCGGCAAGTGCCGCTTCGGTTTGCGGGTTTAAATCGTTTTCAATCATCGGGGTTTGGGCAATTTTTTCGCGCCAATTTTGAAGCGTTGTGCCTTCGGCAAACAAAATGTTGAATTGTTTGGTCGGTGCGCCTTGGGTTAGCAATGCCAACAACGCCAAGGGCGTGAGATTTTCTTTTAATACATAATCGCCCGCTTTGATTTTTTGGTCTAAATGTTTGATTCTTGCCAAAATCATCATCGGCACGATTTCTACTGATAAACCTTGATTTTGAAGCGATTCCAAGGTTTTGTTCAAACTTTGCCCTTTTTCAATGCGAAATTCAAGCGGTAAATTTTGGCTGGCAATGGGGCGTTGCAGCCACCATTCCACATAAAAAATACAGCCCAAGAGTAACAAGGCAAAGAAAATGACGCCGGCGAAAAAACTTTTCATTGTTTTCACAGCTTAAAAAAAGCAAAATTGTAAAAGAATTGCATAAAATTCCACGGTCAACGAGAAATTTTTTTTAAAAAGGATTCAAAAATGCCACATTTGTGCGTGAATATTGACCATGTTGCAACTTTGCGCAACGCGCGCCAAACCTATGAACCGGATCCTTTGTGGGCGGCGCTTGCCGTTCATTTGGCGGGCGCGGCAGGCGTTACCTTGCATTTGCGAGAAGATCGCCGCCACATTCAAGATAACGATTTGCGCCGCTTAAAAGAAAATGTGGTGATAAAACTCAATTTGGAAATGGCGGCAACCGATGAAATGTTGCAAATTGCCTTGCAAACTTGCCCCGATATGGCGATGTTGGTGCCAGAAGGGCGCCAAGAAATCACCACCGAAGGCGGTTTGGATATTTTAAAAAATTACAATCAAGTGGCAAAAGTAATTGAACAATTAAAAAATAAAGGTATTCAATCAAGCGTTTTTATTGATGCGGATGAAAAACAAATTCAAGCAGCGGCAAAAATTGGCGCTGATGTTTGTGAAATTCACACCGGACCTTATGCACACGCTTTTTTTCAAAATGGTAAAAGTTTGGATCATCCAAAAGTTTTAAAAGAATATTTAAAAATAAAAGAAGCGGGAGATTTAATTATTCAAAATAATATGCGTTTTAATGCAGGGCACGCTTTAAATTATTACAATGTTTTGCCCATTGCCAAACTTCAAAATTTAAGTGAATTGCATATTGGGCATTCTATTATTAGCCGAGCAATTTTTAAAGGTTTAGAAAATGCTGTGCGTGAAATGAATGGTTTAATTCAAAATGCAAAATAATCATATTGCTGGAATCGGTGTGGATATGCTTGAAATTCACCGCATTCAAAAATTATTCCAACGTTTTCAAATGCGTTTGGCCAATCGTTTTTTAAATCAAAATGAAATGATTCGTTTTAAAGAAATCCAAAACGAAAATAAAAAAATTAATTTTTTAGCCAAAAACTTTTGCGCCAAGGAAGCTTTTTTAAAAGCATTGGGAACAGGTTTACGAAAACCTTATAATTTTAATAATATAGAAATAACGCATGACGCTTTGGGCAAACCTTTTTTTATTTTCCACGGTGAACCCCAAAAAATTTTCAAAAATGCGCATTTGTCGTTAACCGACACGGCAAATATTGTTACCGCTTTTGTTATTTTGGAGAATTAAATGTTGGGTGATTATTTCTTAATGGTTGATTTAAAAAAAACAATTTTAAGAAAAGATGAAAAAATATTATTGATGAACACAAAAGTGGGCGGTGTCATTTTATTTACCCGCAATTTTCAGGATGAAAAACAACTGCGCCAACTCATTGCAAGCATTCGTGAATTAGACCGCCCGCGGCTTTTAATTGCAGTCGACCAAGAAGGCGGACGCGTTCAACGCTTTAAAACCGCGCCGTTTACAATGTTGCCGCCGATGGCAACATTGGGCGCACTTTTTGATGAAAATCCACAACTGGCGCGGCGTGCCGCGCGGGCTTTGGGCGGCGTGTTGGGGCACGAATTGAAGTTTTTTGACATTGATTTCACTTTTGCGCCTGTTTTGGATTTGGATTATGGCGCATCCCGCGTGATTGGTAACCGCGCTTTTCATCGCAATCCAAAGGTTGTTGTGGCGTTGGCAAAGGATTTTTTAAAAGGTTTAACGGCGGCAGGCGTGGCGCATTGTGGCAAGCATTTTCCCGGGCACGGCTTTGTGTGCGCCGATTCGCACACGGATTTGCCGATTGACCAGCGCGTTTTTGCCGAAATGCAGGACGATTTTTACCCTTACGAACACCTGCATTTAAAAGCCGTGATGGCGGCACACGTGATTTACAAAGCGTTGGACGATGAAACGGCGGTGTTTTCAAAAACGTGGATGGAAAAATTGCGCCGCGATTTTCGCTTCAAAGGTGCCATTTTCACCGATGATTTATCCATGCAAGGCGCCAAAGAAAAGGCGGCAAACATTGTGCAACGTGTGGAAAAGGCGTGGGCTGCGGGTTGCGATATGGCGCTTATTTGCAACGATTTAAACAGCGCTTTAATTGCTGTGGATCGTTGGAAACCAAAATTTCGCAATGATAATGCCGCACGAATGAAACGTTTAAAGAATTTGTTTTTAATTAAAAACGAGTCAGGAAAAGAATATGAAAAACAACGGCATTTTTTAAAAACGCATGGATTAATAATTTAAAAAAATCCACGGTAAACATTTTATTTTTTTGAAAAAAAATATGGGTTGACCGTGGATTTTTAGAATTTTAAATTTTGAGATTTTTAAATTCTTTGAATTGAAACCCCGTTATAAAAAGAGCGAGAAAATAAACGCCAATGCCAAGTGGAATTAGCCACAACAAACGCAAAGCCCGTTGGGTTTGGGAAATGGCAAGCCAGACGTTTTCAAAGGATTCGCCTTTGAAATAATAAAGTGTTAGCGCCATTGCCGTTAAAGCAAAAATCAAACGCAACAAAAACAAAAGCCAACTGGCGCTTGGGCGGTAGATTTTGCGCCGCCATAAACCAAAAAATAATAAACCCGCATTGATATAAGCGGCAATGGAAATAGACAATGCCAAACCCATATGTTTAAAATTAAAAATAAAAATAAATAACACATTTAAAATTTGCGTTGAAAATAAAGAAATGCAGGCGATTTTGGCCGGCGTTTTAATATTTTGTTGGGCGTAAAAACCGGGTGCCAAAATTTTAATGGCAATTAAAGCCAATAAACCAAAACTATATGCCAGCAAAGCGGTTTGTGTTTTAAAAATATCCGATTCTAAAAATGCCCCGTTGAAAAATAATGTGGCAATTAAAGCATCGCTTAAAATTGCCATTCCTATTGCCGCAGGCAAGGCTAATAAAAAACAAAGTTTTAAACCCCAATCTAATAATTTTTGATATTCTAAAAAATCTCTTTTTGAAAATGCGGCAGATAATGAAGGTAATAATAAAGTGCCCAATGCTGCGCCTAATAAACCCGTGGGGAATTCCATTAGTCTATCGGCATAATACAACCACGAAACACTGCCATTTTCTAAAAATGAAGCAAAAATGGTGTTGATGAGCAAACTCAATTGCGCAACCGAAACGCCTAATAAAGCGGGGAGCATCAGTTTTAAAATGCGCAACACGCCTTCGTGTTTTAAAATTATTTTTAAATTTAATTTTAAAGTTGGTAGTTTTTTTATTTTAATTAGGGCTGGAATTTGAATAAAAAGTTGCAAACAACCGCCCAAAAAAACTGCCCACGCCAAAACCAAAATGGGCGGGTCAAAATAGGGGGCAAAAAAAAGCGCCATAATAATAAAACTAATATTTAATAATGCGGGTGAAAAAGCGGGGATTGAAAAATGTTTCCACGTATTTAAAATTCCACCAGATAAAGCCACCAAAGAAATCAATAAAATATAAGGAAAAACAATGCGGGTTAATTGCACGGTGATATTAAATTTTTCTAAATTTTCATTTAAAAAACCCGGGGCGGAAATATAAACCAAAGCGGGGGCAAAAATAACGCCTAAAATGCTAACGACTAATAAAATAAAAAACAAAAGGGAAGCGGTGTAATCAATTAAAGTTTTTGTTTCAATTTCGGTTTTTTGGTTTTTATAATCGCTCAACACCGGCACAAAGGCTTGGGAAAATGCACCTTCGGCAAATAGTCGGCGCAACAAATTGGGCAATTTAAAAGCCACAAAAAAAGCATCGCTCAAAGCGCCGGCGCCAAAAACGCGCGAAATAATCAAATCGCGCACAAAACCCAAAATGCGCGACAAAAAAGTTAAGGCAGAAATAGACAAAAACTTTTTGAGTAAATTCATAAAAAAATAAAAAAAATAAAAAAAATAAAACGTTGACCGTGGATTTTACAAATCTTCCGGCAAATTGATTTCAATTTGCAAAGGATTGTCGTTTGAAGAAGGCGCATTGAGTAATTCTTTTTCCAATAATTGCGACAAAGCCGGATTATCGGAAACCACGGATTTTCCGCCCGATGGCGTTTCTTGTTTTTCCCAAGGTGCATTCAACCCCAAACTTTGTGTGGTTTTTTCCCAACGTTTTTCAATGCGCGCATCCAAAGAGGAGTCGCCCCAATCAATTTGGCAGCCGCCTTTTTGAATGCTTTTGTCTTCAATAAAATCAAAAGTTTGGCTGGGAAAATCCTCCGGATTTAAAAAAATGCGATCGCTGGGATTCAAGCGCACCACAATTTTGTGCGTATTGTCCGGCAAGTTAGTAAGCGCTTCTTGCAAAATGGCGTGCAGTTGGCTTTGCGGCAAAGACAACTCTTTGTGCAAAATGTTTTGCGCCATTGAAACCGCTAATTTTAAAAGATCATCCGCGATGTTTTGTTTGACTTCTTTTAGCGCATTTTCCAAGCCGTTTAAAAGCATTTTAACGGCATTTAATTTTTGGAATTCTTCTTCTTGACCTTCTTTCAAACCTTTTTCTTTGCCAATTTGAAAACCTTCCTTTTTACCGTTTTCAAAACCTTCTTGGTGACCTTGTTTTTGTCCTTCTTCCAAACCTTTTTGGAAACCTTCGGGATGGCCTTCTTGTTTTCCTTTTTCAAAACCTTCGGCATAGCCTTGTTTTTTGCCTTCTTCTAAACCTGTTGAAAAGCCGGAATTTTTTCCTTCTTGATAAGCACTTTCATGCAGATTTTCCAATTCTTGTGCGGTGGGCAAAGCAATGTTTTGAAGATGTATTGCTTGCGTGAGGGCTTCTTGAGGTTCTTTTTGATTTTCAGAATGTTCTTGGTTTTCAAGTGCTGGTGGATGGGATAATGGAGAATCAAAAGCGTGTAAATTCCATTTTTTAAAATGTTGCGAACGTTCTTTGGGAATGATTTTGCCTTTTTCCACGGTCAACTCTTTATTTTTTTCAAAAAATTTTCACAAAATGCAATGGAATTTCAAACCATTTGCTCGCCGCCTTTGCTGCCCAAAATGATTTGCCCTTCGTCTGCCAAGCGGCGCACGGTTTTGAGAATTTCTTTTTGTTCGGCTTCCACTTCCGATAAACGCACCGGCCCGCGCGCTTCTAAATCTTCGCGCAACATTTCGGAAGCGCGCTGGCTCATATTTTTGAAAATTTTCTCGCGCAATTCGGGTGAAGCGCCTTTTAACGCCAAAATCAAAGAGTCGGATTGCACTTCGCGCAAAATCATTTGGATGGAGCGATCGTCAATATCCATCAAGTTTTCAAAAACGAACATTTCGTCTAAGACTTGCTGTGCCAAATCGGGGTCGTATTCGCGCAAGGCATCCATCACCGAGGCTTCCGTGGTTGAGCCGATGGTGTTCAAAATATCTGCCACGGTTTTCACACCGCCTAGCGCAGTGCGTTTGGTGTTGGCAGGACCGGACAAAACGCGCAACATGGATTCGTTTAATTCTTTTAAAGCAATCGGTTGCACGCCATCCAACGTGGCAATGCGCAAAATGACATCGTTTCGCAATCGCTCGCTGAAATGATTCAAAATTTCGCTAACATGGTCGTGTTCCAAATGCACCAAAATGGTGGCAATAATTTGCGGGTGTTCGTTGCGGATTAAATCGGAGACTGTTTGCGCATCCATCCATTTTAAACTTTCAATGCCGGTGGTCTCCGAAGATTGCAAAATGCGATTAATCAAGTTAGAGGCTTTGTCTTCGCCTAAGGCTTGATTGAATGCCGAACGGATAAAATCGTTGGTATCCACATGCAAACTGGAATGCGTTTCCAAATAACCCAAAAACTCATCCAAAACTTGTTCAATTGCCGTTTGAGGAACGGTTTTTAAACTGGCCATGGCATGCCCCAAACGTTGCACTTCCTTAGGGCCCAAAACTTTTAAAATTTCGGCTGCTGATTCGGGGCCCAATGCCAGCAAAAGTGTGGCGGCTTTTTCCACGCCGTTTTCGGTATCAAGTTCCATTTGCCCCCATCCATTCTTTCACAACGCTTGCCACCGCTTGCGGATTGGTTAAAGCCAAATCGCGCGCTTTGACCAGTTTATCGGCATAAGGCGTGTTGGCGGCTTCTTGTTGTAAGCGGGCGCGGCGCTCTTCATCGGTTTCTATTTCTTTTGTTTCTTCAACAGGATCGTGTCGTTTTTCGCGTTTGGTGGTAGTGCGGCTTAACACATTGCCATCATCATCGTATTCCACTTCTTCTACTTCTTCGGTGAGCATATTTTGTTTTTCTGCCAAAATCAGTGCTTCGGCACGCGCTTTTTCTTCTTCTGCTGTTGGGAACATGGTTTTTAAGGCCGGGCGCATAATTTTGAAATACAAAAATGCCAAAACAACAAAAGCAAGAATATATTTGAGCATTTGTGCACCTATTGTTGCATTTTCGGGATTTTCCAATATGGATGCCCACAAGTTGGCCACCATGTTTTGTTCCGGCGTATTAAACGCAGAAGAAACCACGGCCACGCTATCGCCACGATTGGGATTAAATCCCATGGCATCTTTGACCAAATTTTCTATTTTTTTTAATTCTTCATCGCTTAAAGGAGCAAAAGAAACACTGCCATCTTCTGCAAGTGTTTTTTTGTAATTGAGCACCACCGCAGCGGTTAGCCGCCTGATTTCGCCAATGGCGCCTTTGGTGTGGCGAATGGCTTTGTCCAATTCATAATTGATGGTGTTGGTTTTATTTGCCCCGATGGGTTGCCCCAAAGTTTCCAAAGGCGCATCAATGCCAGCAGAAACAAGCCGCCCGGGCTCTTGCTTGTTATTGGAACGCGAAGGTTGCGGCAATGTTGTGGCAGGTTGGGTTAAAGGCGCGATGGCTGGAACAGGCGGTTGGTTGGTTAAAGCGCCCGGCACGCCACCCAAAGTAACATTGACTCCTGCTGATTCGCTGGTTTGTTGGCTTCTAACCGCGCTTTCTTCTGGCTTGGCATTGGGGCGGTAAATTTCTGCTGTTTGCTCGTTTTTGGAAAAATCAACATCGGCCGATGCTTGCACTTTGAAGTTGGCAGGCCCAAAAACCGGCTCCAAAATAGATTCAATGCGTTTGACAATGGCATTTTCTATTTCTTTAACATAAGAAAGTTGCACCGGATCTAATCCCGACTCCATTATTTTGCTTTTCACTTGCTGCAAAATAGAGCCATCTTGATTGACAATGGTGACATTTTCATTGGGTAAATTCGGCACGCTCGATGAAATCAAATGCGTAATCCCCGCAATTTGCGTGGAATCCAAAATGCGCCCGGGGTAGAGTTTGATCATCACTGAGGCGCTGGGTTTTTGGTCTTCGCGAATAAAAACCGAAGGTTTGGGAATGGCCAAATGCACGCGCGCTTTTTCCAAAGATGCAATGGCTTCAATGGTTTTGGAGAGTTCGCCTTCTAATGCGCGTTGGTAATTCACTTGTTCGGCAAATTGGCTAATGCCAAACTTTTGGTTTTCCATCAATTCAAAACCCACATGCCCGCCGCGCGGCAAACCTTGTGTGGCAAGCCGCAAGCGCGTGGCGTGCACGTTTTTTTCTTCTACCAAAATGGCGCCGTTATTTTCCAGGCGATAAGCAATGTTTTGCGCGGTTAAATATTCGGTAATATTGCCGGCATCGCGCGCATCCAAATTGGAAAACAACACACGGTAATGGGGACTTTGTTGATACAAAAAAAGCCAAAAAACAATGGCCAAAGCAAGCGCAAGCGAAGAAAGCAGGGCAATTTTTTGCGTATTATTCAAACGCAAAAAATGCGTGCGCCATTTTTCACGTTGCGCCGTTAAAAAAGCCAAAGCGACATGTTGCGCATTTTGCGTTGGGTTATTTTGCGAAAGAGAATCGGCATTGGCTGGATTTTCTGCCATAAAAATGTTGATTAAATTAAAATGTTTTGTATTTTAACCTTAACTTAAAAAAATCCACGGTCAACCGATTATTTTTTTTAAAATTTTTTGGACGTTGACCGTGGATTTTTTTGTTTTTTTAAATTGATTTCAACCATGAAAAAAAACGCACAAAAAATTGAAGATTTACAACGCGACTTTGCCGTATTCACTGCTTCATTTGATAACTTGGCGGCAAGTTACAACGCGCTTGAAAAACGCGCCAATCTTTTAACAGAAGAATTGTCCATTGCCCATGACAAATTGTTGAAACAATCTGAGCGTTTGTCGCAATTATTATCCGCATTGCCAGCGGCTGTTTTGGAAATTGATTTGGAAAATAAAATTATTTCCAATAATCCCGCCGCACAAAAATTATTTTTAAAAAATTTGGAAAATAAAAATTGGTTGGATTTAGAAAAAAAATGTTTGGAAAAAACCGACACGGCGGGCGAATTTTTATTAAAACGCGAAAAAGATTCTATTTTGGTATCGGTTGCGCAAAGTCCTTTAAGCCATGGAAAAATTATTTTAATCCACGATATCAGCGAAGCCGAACATTTGAAAAAAGAGTTGGAGCGCAACCATCGCTTGGCGGCAATGGGCGAAATGGCGGCATCCTTGGCGCATCAATTAAGAACGCCGTTGGCGGCTGCACTTTTATACACTTCCAATTTGTCCCAAAGCGGTATGAGCGAAGAATCGCGCACCAAGTTTGCCGAAAAAGCCAGCGCGCAATTAAAACGTTTGGAGCGTTTTATTCAAGATATTTTGCTTTTTGCAAAGGGCGAGACCATCGGCAAAGATTTAATTGAAATCCCCGATTTTTTGAAAGATTTAAACAACACCATCGCGCCTTTGGCTTTAAAAGAAAATCTGCGTTTTGAATGCGTGGATGAAAGCCAAAACGCCAGCATCATCGGCGCCAAAAAAGCGCTTTTTGGCGCACTCATCAATTTGTTAGAAAACGCTTTGCAAGCCACACCAAAAGGCGGTTTTGTGCAGTTAAAGGCAAGCATTCAAAACAACAAACTTGTGTTTAGTGTGCGTGATTCGGGCGCTGGAATTTCAAAAGCCATGCACGCGCGCATTTTTGAGCCGTTTTTTACCACCAAAGCGCAAGGCACAGGTTTGGGCTTGGCGATTGCCTTGGGTGTGGTGCGCGCGCACCACGGCGAAATAGCCATTATTTCTGACCCCGAACGTGCAAGCGGCACAACTTTTGAATTGTGCCTGCCTTTTCAAAAATCGTGTTAAAATCCGCCTTTATTAAAAAACGGAAGCGTGGCAGAGCGGTTGAATGCACCGGTCTTGAAAACCGGCGATGGGCGACCATCCGTGAGTTCGAATCTCACCGCTTCCGCCATTTTTTTATTTTTGTTTTTTAAAAAATCCACGGTCAACCCATTTTTTTTTGAAAAATGTTCAAAAATTTGATGCCAGCTGATTGGCAAGATTTTTTAAAAGAAGAATTTGAAAAAGATTATTTTAAAAAACTAGAAAACAATTATTTCAATGCCAAAAAAAACGGTGCGGTTATTTTTCCGCCCGAACATTTAATTTTTAATGCGTTTCATTTAACGCCTTTGAATGCGGTTAAAATAGTTTTGCTTGGGCAAGATCCGTATTTTAAAGAAAATCAAGCAATGGGATTATCTTTTTCGGTTCCAAAAAATATCAAAACGCCGCCAAGTTTAAAAAATATTTTCAAAGAATTAAAAGCGGATTTGAATATTGAATTGAAAGAAAATGGCGATTTAACAAAATGGGCAAAATCAGGCGTTTTGCTTTGCAATGCAATTTTAACGGTAGAAAAAGCTTCGCCCTTAAAACACAAAAAATTGGGTTGGGAAAATTTTACCGATGCCATGATTTTCAAATTAAGCAAAGAAAAAGAAAATCTCGTTTTTTTGTTGTGGGGAAAATTCGCACAATCCAAAAAACATTTAATTGATTCTCAAAAACATTTGGTGTTGGAAGCGGCGCATCCTTCGCCTTTGGCGCGTGTTGGTTTTTTGGGTTGTCGGCATTTTTCAAAAGCCAACGATTATTTGCTGAAAAACGGCAAAACGCCTATTGCGTGGTAAAAAAGCAAGAAAGGGAAAAATGGTGCCGCTTGACGGACTTGAACTGTCGACCTTCGCATTACGAATGCGCTGCTCTACCAACTGAGCTAAAGCGGCAAGAAAATAGAAAGTTGCGCATTTTAAAACAAGATTTTTCCACGGTCAACGCTGCTTTTTTTTGAAAAAAATACGCCGTTGACCGTGGAAAATCACAATTAAAAAACAAAAAATTAAAATTGGAAAATCGCCAGCAATAGAATAAAAAGTTTTGCCTTCTCGTGGAATAATTTCGTCTTTTAAAATATCTTTTTTAAATTCTGGTAATTGTTTTTTTATTTTGCCATTATGCAAAATAATCGCCGTGATTCCGCTGTTGGTTGCTTTTAAAAATGGTTTTTGATTTTCAATGGCGCGCGCTTTGGCAATTTCCAAATGCTGCGCTTGCGCCAAACTTTTGCCAAACCAAATGGTGTTGGATAAATTCATTAAAAAATCGGCATTTTGGGCGGTTTTTAATTCTGCGCCAAAAGCGTCTTCATAACAAATATTCACTGATGCAAAATGGTGATTGATTTTAAAAAGTTCATTCGCTTTTTCGGGTGTGGCAAAATTGCCAAGCGGCACATTTAATTTTTGCATAATCCATTCAAAAAAAGGCGGCACAAATTCCCCAAAAGGCACCAAATGGCGTTTGTGGTAAAAACTTTCTAAATGTTGGTTTAAATGAACGGCGCTGTTTAAATAACCTTTTTCATTTTTTCCTAAAATGCCCATTACAATGTGGCGGTTTTGGGCGCGGTTTTTGAATTCCATTTTAATAAAATCGGGCAATGTTGCCCAAAGGCGCGGCAATTCGGTTTCAGGGAAAATAATTAAGTCGGCAGGATTTTCATCAATGGTTTTTAAATTATTGCCGATAAGATGATAAAAAAGATTGGGATTAAATTTTTCTTCTAATGAAATATTATTTTGAATAAGCAAAACAGAAAGCGGCGTTTCTTTTTCTTTTGTCCATTCTATAAACTGCAAAGAAAATCCAATAACCAAAATGAAAACAATGGGGGGTAAATAAAGCACGGATTTTTTTATAAAACTCAAAGCCAATAAAGCGCCGATGAAAAAAGTTAAAAAACTTAAAAAATAAACACCAAAAAAAGGAAGAAAAGATTTTAAAAAAATATTATTAACTTGCGCATAACCGAAAATTAACCACGGAAATCCGCCGAATAAATTCCCGCGCAAATAATCCAATAAGGTAAAAATGGCGGCAAATAAAAATGGCGCATTGAAATAATTAAAACGGCGGAATAAAAATAAAGCAATTCCGTAAAATAAAGCCAGCGTTAAACAAAACAAAAGCGTGGCAATTCCAGCCAAAATAATTGGCATTCCGCCGAATTGTTTTAAGCTATTAAAAACCCAAGAAACGCCAAAAAGAAAAAATCCTGCGCCAAATAAAAAAGAGAAAAAAAATCCTTGTTTACCGTGGAGAAATAAAAACGCCGCGCCCAAAAAAGGCAACAACCACAAGGAAAAGGGCGCAAAACCCAGCACACACAATGCGCCTGCCAAAAACGCCGCGCTGAATTTTAAAACCTTAATTTTCACGCGGGTTTTTCACCAAAATGGTATAAATGCGGCGCGAGTCGGCGCGCAAAATTTGGAATTGCAAACCATCCAGCGTTAAGGTTTCGCCGCATTTGGGCACGCGCCCCAAATGGCGCAAAATCAAGCCGCCGATGGTGTCAAACAAAGAATCGTCAAGGTTGGTGTGAAAGTTTTCGTTAAAATCGGCAATTTCTGTGCGCGCTTTCACGCGCCAAGCGCCTTCTAAATCTTGGCGGATATTGTCGTGCGTTTCGTCAAAATCGTATTCGTCTTCAATGTCGCCCACAATTTGTTCCAAAACATCTTCAATGGTTACCAAACCCAACACGCCGCCGTATTCATTGACCACAATAGCCATATGGTTGCGGGAAACGCGAAATTCGCGCAGCAACACGTTTAATCGTTTGGATTCAGGCACAAACACCGCCGGGCGCAACCAATCGCGGATTTTAAAATCTTCGCCCGTGTGAATTTTGAGCAAATCTTTGGCAAGCAAAATGCCCAAAATGTTATCGCGGTCTTGGTCTATCACAGGAAAGCGCGAATGCGCGGTGTTGATGGCAAAAGGCAGAATTTTTTGGATGGAATCGTGAATATCCACCACGTCCATTTCCGACCTTGGCACCATAATTTCGGTAACACGAATGTCGGATGAGGATAGCGCCGCTTCAATAATGCTCAACGCATCGGAGTCCATCAAACCGCGGGAAAATGCCGCGCGAATCATTTTTAAAAGTTCGGGGCGGTTTTCTGGTTCGTGCATTAACAATGCGCTCAAACGTTCCAAAAAACCATTTTTCTGCTCAGGCTCGTCTATCATTTTTTTCCTTTGTTCAAAAATCCACGGTCAACGTCAAAAAATTTTTAAAATTTTAAAAAAATAAAACGTTGACCGTGGATTTTTTTAAGATTCCAAACGCGTAATGGATTCGCGCAAATTGTTGCGGTAAAAACGATGAAAATGCGCCATTCCGTCTTCCATTGGCGATTGGTAAGGCCCTTCCTCATTTTTGCCAAAGGCGTGCAAACTGCGCCGCCCGCTGTCCATGCGCTCGCCAATTTCATCGTCTTCAATGGCGGTTTCCATATAAGCGGCGCGCTCGGCTTCAATGAATTCGCGCTCAAAATCCACAATGTCTTCGGGGTAATAAAATTCCACCACGTTGAGCGATTCTTTCAAACCTGTTGGCCAAATGGTGGAGACCACCAACACGTGTGGATACCATTCCACCATAATGTTGGGGTAATACGTTAACCACACAGCACCTTGCGGCGGGGTTTTGCCTTTGTCGGCGTAATATTCGCGCACAACCTTTTGCCAGCGTTCATAAACAGGCGAACCCGATTTCATCAAGTTGGAAATGCCCACCTTTTGAATGGAATACCAATCGCTAAATTGCCACGATAAATCCGAACAGGTTACAAAATTGCCTAATCCCGGGTGGAAAGGATCCACGTGGTAGTCTTCCAAATAAATTTCAATAAAGGTTTTCCAGCTGTAATTGCAATGGTGCAATTCCACGCAATCCAGTTTGTAGCCTGAAAAATCAAAGTATTCTTCAAAAGCCATCCCTTTTAAATCGGCGGCAACATCGCGAGGGCCAGTAAAAAGCAAACCTTTCCAATTTTGCAATTTCACTTTATCCAAATTCAAACACGGATTTTGCGGAAAATGCGGCGCACCCAGCAAAGTGCCGCTGGGCGTTTCATAACTCCAACGGTGAATGGGGCAAACCAACGGGGCGTTAAAATGGCCAGAACCTTCCAACATCACGGCTTGGCGATGCCGACAAATGTTGCTCAAATACCAAAAACCAGCATTTTGACCCGATTCGCCACCATTGGTAATAAAATGGGCGTTGTTTTCCCATTCTAATGCGCGGTAATCGCCAGCCTTGGGAATCATCAAGGCGTGGCCGGCATAGCCCGGTCCTTCTGCAAACAAAATGGATTTTTCTAACTCAAAAATGCGTTCATCAAAATACCAGTCAATCGGCAGTTGAGACGCGAAACTATTGATGTCCAGTGCCATTGCATCCTCCCCCAAAAGCGTGATTTTTTTTGCATTTTACCAGTTATTTGACTATACCGAGCGGAGTCGGTATTTTGCTAGCTTTTAAAGCGTGAAAAAAATGAAAATGACCTTAGAAGAATCCTTTGCCAAGTTGGAATCCATTGCCAACCAAATGGGCGCAGAAGGCGTGGCGCTGGATGCATCCATTGCCTTGTATGAAGAAGGGCAAGCATTGATTCGCCATTGCGAAAATTTGTTGAACGAGGCGCAGGCAAAAATTGACCAAACAACGGCAAATGCGGCGCAAATGGAGCAATAAGTGGCAGAGGATTTTGTAGCGTGGCAAACGGCGCATTGCCAAAAAGTGGAATCCTTTTTGGATGTGCTTTTGAATAAAGAAAAAAGTGCATCGCCCAAATTAAACGAAGCCATGCGTTATTCTTTATTAAACGGCGGCAAACGCATTAGAGCCTTGTTGGCTTTTGCGGTAGCGGAATTAAAACATTTACCGCTTGAAATTCCGCTTATTATCGGTGCGGCAATAGAATGTATTCACGCCTATTCTTTAATTCATGATGATTTGCCCGCCATGGATAATGACGATTGGCGCCGCGGCAAACCCACTTGCCATGTGGCTTTTGGTCAAGCCTTGGCGCTTTTGGCAGGCGATGCTTTGCAAACCAAAGCCTTTGAAATTTTAAGCACGCCGCATCCGGTTTTTTCTGCTGTCGACCAAAACGCGCTGATTTGGATTCTTGCCCGCGCCTCTGGCGCTTCGGGTATGGCAGGCGGGCAGGCGATAGATTTGTTGTCGGTTGGCAAAACCTTAACGCAAGTGGAATTGGAATCCATGCATCGCCTCAAAACAGGTGCTTTAATTGCCGCATCGGTTGATATGACGGCGCTTTGTTTAAATGCCAACCGAGAAGAAGTGGAATCATTAGCCAATTTTGCCAAACACGCGGGGCTTTTGTTTCAAGTGGTGGATGATATTTTGGACTGCACGCAAGATTCCAAAACGCTTGGCAAAACCGCTGGCAAAGATGCCGCCGACCACAAACCAACCTATGTGCAGCTTTTGGGCTTAGCCAATGCCCGCGATTACGCAGGCGCCATTTACAAAAACGCGCTTTCAGCCATTCAACCCTTTGGTGTTGCCGCGCAAAGCCTGCGTAATTTAACCGATTTTTTGTGCCACCGCGCCTTTTAAAGCAATGTTAGAAGAAATTCACAGCCCCGCCGATTTGCGCGCCCTTGCCAAAAGTGATTTACCAACCTTGGCAGAAGAATTGCGCGAATTTGTGATTTGCAACACCGCGCAAACGGGCGGCCATTTGGCTTCCAACTTGGGCGTGATTGAACTTGCCATTGCCTTGCATTATGTTTTTGATACACCAAATGCCAAGCTCATTTGGGATGTGGGGCATCAAGCTTATGCGCATAAAATCCTAACCGGCCGCAAAACGCAAATGCCAACCTTGCGGCAAAAAGACGGAATTTCAGGTTTTCCACGCCGTTTGGAGAGTGAATTTGATGCTTTTGGCGTGGGGCATTCCTCAACTTCTATTTCCGCCGCGCTTGGAATGGCGCGCGCTTTTGCCTTAAAAAACAAAGCGCACGATGTGATTGCCGTCATTGGTGACGGCGCTTTGTCCGCTGGAATGGCTTTTGAAGCGATGAATAACGTTGGACCAAACGACAACATTTTGGTGATTTTAAACGACAACGATATGTCCATCTCCAAACCCGTTGGCGCTTTGAATACCATTTTAACGCGCATTACTTCGGGCAAAACTTTTAACGCCGCGCGCGCAATGGGCAAACAAGTGTTGCAGTTTTCGCCCGCTCTTTTGGAATTTGCCAAACGAACAGAAGAACACGTCAAAGGGATGATTTCGCCCGCCACGCTTTTTGAAGAGTTTGGTTTTAATTATTTTGGCCCCATTGACGGGCACGATTTGAATTTGCTTGTAACAACCTTGACGAATTTAAAAGCCACAAAAGGCCCCAAATTTTTGCATGTGATGACGCAAAAAGGCCACGGCTACAAAAAAGCCGAAGAAGAACCCACGCGCTACCACGGCGTTTCAACCTTTAATGTGGCAGAAGGTTTGCCAGATGCAGCCCCCAAAAAAGAACCCACTTTTACCGATTTATTCGGCGCTTGGCTTGTTGAAAAAGCGCAAAATGATGAAAATTGTGTTGCCATTACGCCCGCGATGTGCGAGGGCTCTGGCTTGGTGGATTTTCGCGCGCAATTTCCAAACCGCTATTTTGACGTGGGCATTGCCGAACAACACGCCTTAACCTTTGCGGCAGGTTTGGCGTGCGAAGGCATTAAACCAGTGGTTGCCATTTATTCCACTTTTTTGCAACGCGCTTATGACCAACTTATTCACGATATTGCTTTGCAAAATTTGCCGGTGATGTTGGCAGTGGATCGCGCAGGGCCCGTTGGTGCCGATGGCGCCACGCACCACGGCAATTTTGATTTGTCTTTTGCTTTGTGCGTGCCGAATTTGTCTATTTTTACGCCTGCTGATGCCAACGATTTTAAAACCCTTTTAAACACCGCTTATGCTTTAAAATCGCCCGCTTTAATCCGCTACCCGCGAGGATTAGCGCCCGATTTTGAAAAAATCCACGGTCAACGGCAAAAAAATTTCAAAACCCACGAAATTGTCAAACACGGCACAAGCGGTGTGGCGGTTTTGGTTTTTGGTGTTTTGTTGTTTGAAGCCTTCAAAGCCGTGGCGGATTTAAACGTGACGCTTGTTAATATGCGCATGGCCAAACCTTTGGATGCCGATTTTTTAAAAGAGTTGGCGCGCACGCATTCGCGTTTTTTAACCATTGAAGACAATGCCGCCACAGGCGGCGCGGGCGCTTATTTTGGGCAGTTTTTGCGCCAAAACAATATCACCGCCGAACGTTTGGAAATTTTGGGTTTGCCCGACCAATTTATCGAACACGGCACGCAATCGCAAATTTTTGCGGCAGTTGGGTTAAACTCTGCTGCCATTTTTCAACATTTAAAAGAACTTTTATGACCCCAACACAAACCATTGCAGACGTGCAAAATTTGGCGGATACGCGCCACATTGCCATCAACAAGGTTGGCATTAAATCTATTCGTTACCCTGTTACCGTTGCCGATCAATCGCGCGGCGTGCAACATACCATTGCCACGTTTAATATGTATGTAAGTTTGCCTGAACATTTCAAAGGCACGCATATGTCGCGCTTTGTGGCAATTTTAAACAACGAAAAAAACGAAGTTTCCATTGAAAATTTTCCGCATATGTTGCGCGAAATGGTTGAAAAACTAGAAGCCAAAAGCGGTTTTATAGAAATGACCTTTCCTTATTTTATTAAAAAAAGCGCGCCCATCTCTGGTGTGGAAAGTTTGATGGATTATGACGTAACCTTTTTGGGTTCCATTGAAAATGGCGCAATTGATTTTTCTTTAAAAGTCATTGTGCCGGTAACCAGCCTTTGCCCGTGTTCCAAAAAAATATCGGAATACGGCGCGCATAATCAACGCAGCCACGTAACAGTAACCATTAAAACCAAAAAAAATGTTTGGATTGAAGAAGTGGTTTCCATGGTTGAAGAACAAGCTTCTTCGCAACTTTATAGTTTGCTCAAACGCCCGGATGAAAAATTTGTTACCGAACGCGCTTATGATAATCCCAAGTTTGTGGAAGATATGGTGCGCGATGTGGCAAGTTGTTTGAATCAAGAAGAACGCATTGTGGCATACCGCGTGGAGTCTGAAAATTTTGAATCCATTCACAATCATTCTGCTTATGCCATGATTGAAAACGGCAAGTTTTAAAAAATCCACGGTCAACGTGCAATTTTTTTCAAAAAATTTTGAGGTTGACCGTGGATTTTTTTAAAACATTATTTTTTTTGAATGACGCAAAAAAAAGCGCCGTTTTCTTCTCCGCTTTCCAGCCACAAGTTGCCTGATTTTTCGCAAAACAAATGTAAATCTTTGGAAGCATTGGGGTCAGAAGACAAAATTTTAAATTGCATGCCGCTGTTTTCATTCATCAATGCTTTTTTGGTGCGCAACAACGGCAAAGGACAAGTTAAACCGCGCAAATCTAAGGTTTTCATGATGAATCAAAATTTCCAAAAAACAAATTTAAAAATGGTCAAGCCCAAAATTTTACTGTGGCTTTTGGTTGTTGGCGTTGTTTTTTTAGACCAAATTTCTAAATTTTATGCTTTGCGGCATTTTGTTTTGTTTGAAGCCATTGTGGTGAATGATTTTTGGAATTGGTATTTGATTTACAACAAAGGCGTGGCATTTGGTTTTTTGTCGCAATGGGAAGATTCTCCGCGCTATTTTTTGATTTTTTTAACGCTCGTGATTGCCATTTGGTTGATTGTTTTAATGAATAAAGAAAAACATTTCCACAACCAAATGGCATATTCTTTGGTGATTGGCGGAGCTTTGGGCAATTTAATTGACCGTGTTTATCACGGAATGGTAATAGATTTTATACAATGGCATTATCAAAATTATTATTGGCCATCTTTTAATTTGGCAGATTCTGCCATTTCTGGTGGTATTTTTTTGTTGATTCTTTTTTCTTTTCAAAAACAAAAATGAAAAAAATTGTATTGGCCAATCCCAGAGGATTTTGTGCGGGTGTTGAACGCGCCATTGCCATTGTGGAATTGGCGTTAAAACGTTTTGGTGCGCCGGTTTATGTGCGGCATGAAGTGGTTCATAATGCTTTTGTTTGCGACAATTTGCGGCAAAAAGGCGCCATTTTTATAGAAGATTTAAATCAAGTGCCCGCAGGCGCAACCTTGATTTTTAGTGCGCATGGCGTTTCCAAACAAGTGCGACAAGATGCACAAAAACGCGGTTTTCGCTTGTTGGATGCCACTTGTCCTTTGGTGACCAAAGTGCACAAAGAAGTGGAAAAAATGCATCAAAACGGCAAAAAAGTGGTCATCATTGGGCACAAAGGCCATCCCGAAGTGCAAGGCACCATGGGGCAAATTGATGCGCCGATGTTTTTGGTAGAAAAAGAAAGCGATATTGCGCATTTGCCTTTAAAAGCAACGGATTGTGTTTCGTATGTCACGCAAACCACGCTTTCAATGGATGATGCCCAAAAGCAAATTGCCGCATTAAAAAAACGTTTTGTGCATTTGGAGGCGCCCAAAAAAGCCGATATTTGCTTTGCCACGCAAAATCGGCAAGATGCGGTGAAAAAATTGGCCAAATTGTGCGAGGTGATTTTGGTGGTTGGTTCTTCCAATAGTTCCAATTCACGCCGCTTAAAAGAAGTGGCAGAAAGTCAAGGCAAAAGAGCGTATTTGATTGACAATGCCGCACAAATTCAAAAAGAATGGCTCAACAAGACGCAAAGCGTTGGCATTACTGCGGGTGCTTCGGCGCCGGAAGTGTTGGTGCAAGAAGTGGTTTTGTTTTTGGAAAATTATTTCCAAACCAAAGCCAGCAATTTAAAAGGCATTGAAGAAAATGTTAATTTTCCCTTGCCCCATGTTTTAATGGATTGATTTTTTTTTAATTTAAAAAAATCCATGGTCAACCTTTAAAAATTTTTAAATTTTAAATTTTAAAAAAATGAACATTGGCAAAGTTTTTGCTATATCAAAAGGCAACGACCATTAAATTTGTTTTTGGG
>JBNMHE010000008.1:0-23618 GCA_050872585.1 Rhodocyclales bacterium
AAAATAGGATTGATTTTGTTGTTTTTTGTGGCGATGCCGCTTGCAGCACAAAATTACACGCTTTTGAATACGCCTCAAACTTTGGATAATCCCAATAAGCAAGAGGTGATTGAATTTTTTAGTTTTGGTTGTCCGCATTGTGCGGCATTGTCTTCTTCTTTGAATCAATGGGAAAAAACTTTAAAAGACGATGTGGTTTTAAAACGCGTGCCAGTTTCTTTTGGTAGAGCGGCTTGGCGCAATGTTGCCAAAATGTTTTATGCTTTGGAAGCCATCAATGAACGTGTGCGTTTGGAGGGCAAAATTTTCAATGCCATTCACAATGAACGCGTGAATTTGTTTGTGCCCAAAACCATGAACGAATGGTTGATGAAAGAAGGCGTGGATATGGTCAAATTTAATGCGGCTTTTCAATCTTTTGGGGTGAATAACGCCTTAAAACGTGCGGAAAAAATGACCAACGATTACGCCATCGGCGGCGTTCCTGCAATGGTTGTCAACGGCAAATATTTGTTTGAAGGCGTAGGAGACGATACCTTAAAAGAAATCAACGCACTCATTGCCAAAGAACGCAAAAAATAATGATTTTCCACGGTAAACGGCATATTTTTTCAAAAAAAATCAGCGTTTACCGTGGATTTTTAGTTTTTTGAATTTTTGAATTTTTGAATTTTTAAAAATGCTCACCATCACGCTCAACGGTCAATCCAAAAGTTTTGAAGCGCCTTTAAACGTTGCAGAATTGTTGCGCCATTTGGGTTTAGAAGATAAACGCGTGGCGCTTGAATTAAACGGCGCCATTGTGCCAAAAAGCCAACACAATGAAACCTTGCTCCAATCGGGCGATGTGTTGGAATTGGTGGTTGCTGTGGGCGGTGGCTAGAAAGGTTAAAACAAAATGTTGAAAATCGCAGGCAAAGAATTTGGCTCGCGGCTTTTGGTTGGCACGGGCAAATACAAAGATTTTGATGAAACGCGCCAAGCCATTGAAGCTAGCGGCGCGCAGATTGTCACAGTTGCCATTCGGCGCGTGAATATCGGGCAAAATCAAAACGAGCCCAATTTATTGGATTTTTTGCCTGAAACCATCACCATTTTGCCCAACACCGCGGGTTGTTTTACAGCAGACGATGCGGTGCGCACTTTGCGCCTTTCTCGCGAATTGTTGGGGCATTCGCTTTGCAAATTAGAAGTTTTGGGCGATTCCGCCACACTTTTCCCCAATATGCCCGAAACCTTAAAAGCCGCAGAGGTTTTAATCAAAGAAGGTTTTGAGGTGATGGTTTATTGTTCGGATGACCCCATTCAAGCCAAAATTTTGGAAGAAATGGGCGTCAAAGCCGTGATGCCTTTGGCTTCTTTGATTGGTTCGGGAATGGGCATTTTGAATCCGTGGAATTTAAAACTCATTATTGAAAATGCCAACATTCCCGTAATTGTGGATGCGGGCGTGGGAACCGCTTCTGATGCGGCAATCGCAATGGAATTGGGGTGTGATGCCGTTTTGATGAACACGGCAATTGCCGCCGCGCGCAATCCTGTTTTAATGGCAGAAGCAATGAAAAACGCCGTTCTTGCCGGGCGCGCCGCTTTTTTGGCTGGCAGAATGCCCAAAAAAATTTATGCTGCCAGCGCTTCATCGCCAGCCAACGGTTTAATTGGCAAAAATGATTGAACAGCCTATCCGCAGTTTTGTGCGGCGCTCGGGCAGAATCGGTTCTGGTCAAGCGCGGCATTTAAAAGAAACCTTGCCCAAAATAGAAATTCCATTTTCGGATGCGCCAATTGATTTAAACCTTGCCTTTGGGCGCGATAACCCAAAAATTATGGAAATCGGTTTTGGTATGGGCGAAGCCACGGCGCAAATGGCATTGGAATCGCCCGATACCGATTTTTGGTGTTTGGACGTTCATCTTGCGGGCGCTGGCGCATTATCAAAAAAAGTTGCTGAAAATAATCTATCCAACATTCGCATCACGGTTTTTGACGCGGTGGAAGTTTTAAAAAAAATGGTGTTGCCTGAAACTTTAAACGGCGCAAACATTTTTTTTCCCGACCCGTGGCACAAAAAACGCCACCAAAAACGCCGCTTAATCCAAGCGCCTTTTGTGGAATTGCTTGTCTCGCGCCTTAAAAACGGTGCCATTTTGCGCACCGCAACCGATTGGGAAGAATACGCTTTGGCAATGTTGGCGGTTTTTCAGAAAAATCCCAATCTTCAAAATCGTTACAAAGATTTTGCCGCGCGCGAAAACCGCCCTTTGAGCAAATTTGAACAACGCGGTTTAAATCGCCAACACGGCATTTGGGATTTGATTTTCACCAGAATTTAATTTTTCCACGGTCAACTTATTATTTTTTTTAAAAAAATTGGCGTTGACCGTGGATTTTTTAATTTTTTTAATTGTAAAAAAGGATAAAAAATGTGGTTTAAAAATATGTTTGTTTATCGTTTGCCAAAAATGTGGAATGCGGCAAAAGAAGACATTGATTTGTCTTTAAAAAGTTATGCGCATCAAGCGCCAAGCGCATTAGAGATGAAAACCATGGGTTTTGTGCCCCCTTTTTTTGAAGATGAAGAATCGCCTTTTTTATTTGCTTTGGATTCTTTTTGGTTGGCCAAATTAACCATTGAATCGCGCATTTTGCCTGCATCGGTTGTCAATCAAACTTTGATGGAAAAATTGCAAAGCATTCAAAAAGAAAAAGGATTTTTGCCCAATCGCAAAGAGCGTTTGGATTTAAAAGAATCTATTTTGGAAGAACTTATGCCGCGTGCTTTTTTAACATCCAAACAAATGTTGGCGTGGATGGATGTTCAAAATGGTTTTTTGCTGGTCAATGCTGCATCGCCCAATGCGGCAGATTCTATGATTGAAATGTTAAATGATGCCATTGTTCGTTTCCCTTTGAAAAATTTGCATACGGAAAAATCGCCACAAACGGTGATGACACAAGCGTTGTTGAATCCAGAAAATTTAAAGGATTTTTCTTTGGCCAAGCATTGTGTGTTGGAATCTTGCGATGAAAACAAAGAAAGTGTGCGCTACAACAATCATTTTTTACAAGGTGGCAAAATACAAGAAGAAATTAAAGCGCATATTCAATCGGGCAAAGTGCCCAAAGCATTGGGTTTGTATTACAAGGAGCGTTTTTCTTTTGTATTGACGGACAAAATGCAGATTAAAAATATCCGTTTGGAAGAGGATTTGTTCAAAGAACGCGATGATTCTTTATCGCATACGGAAGATGAAAAATCGCGTTTTGTGGCTGATTTTTTGCTAATGAGTGCGGAATTTTCACAATTTTTGCCCGATTTGATTCAATTTTTGGGTGGCGAAAAAAATGTGGCATCGCTTTAAATTGCGTTAAAATGGCAAAATAAATCCAAATGTTTTTTGCACGGAGGCAACAATGGGGTTTTTTGGAAACAGCAGAGAATTAGAAGAACTGCAAGAGAGAAACGAATCGTTAGAAGCCCAAAAACGCGAACTGACTGAATCGCTGACTGCGGCAAAAAACGAATTGGTGCGTTTGAAAGCACAAAAAGCAGAAAGCGAATCCAATGCCAAAAATGGTCATTATTTTCACAGCGCTTTGCAACAAACTTATGGCAGCGTGGAAGATGTGCGCTCTTCCTTTGTGGATTTGGCAAATACCTTAAACAATGATTTTAAAATTGCCTTAGAAGCCACACAAAATTTGGATAAAGCCCAAGGCGCTTTGGAACGCTTAACCAGTTCTTTTCAAGAAATTGTGGAGGCTGAGTCGGAAACCGCCAGCCGCATGGATACGTTGAGCGAACATTCGGGCAATATCGGCGGTTTTGTGCAGTTGATTAAAGACATTGCCGACCAAACCAATTTATTAGCCTTGAATGCTGCCATTGAAGCCGCGCGTGCGGGCGAACACGGGCGCGGTTTTGCGGTGGTAGCCGATGAAGTCAGAAAACTTGCCGAGCGCACGGGGCACGCCACCAGCGAGATTTCCAATTTGGTTAATGCCATCACGGAGGGCACCACCAGCGCCAAAAATCAAGTGGAAGCTTCTGCCGACCAAGCGCGGCGTTATTTGGCGCAAAGTCAAGAAACTTCGTCTTCTATTACGGAAATTGTTAGTCAATCTACGCATATGGCCAATGCCATTTCAATGGCCAGTCGGGTTAGTTTTTTGGATGTGATTAAACTAGACCACTTTGCGTTTAAATTGCATGTTTATCGCGCCTTTATTGGAATGGCAGAGCCAGATTCTTCCGCTTTGGCAGATCATCGTTCATGCCGTTTGGGCAAATGGTATTACGATGGCAGAGGCGCAAAAGAATACGGCAACTGCCGCCCTTTCACACAATTGGAAGCCCCGCACGCGGCTGTTCATCAAAATGGCAAAGAAGCCTTGGATGCTTTGGCGCAAGGCCAGTTGGAGCGTGCGCGCGTGGCGTTGGTGGCTATGGAAGATGCCTCGCGTCAAGTGAATGATTTTTTAAGCCAAATGGCCAATGAAACAGGCGATGCCATCACGCACAACAAAACGGCTTGATGTTGACACCCACATTTTTTGATACAAAACCGCTTTTTGATAAAGCGGTTTTTTTATTTTTTCCACGGTCAACGGCAAAAAAATTTCAAAAAAAAGAAGGGTTGACCGTGGAAAAAAAGGAAGTTTTTCAATGAATGGCATTTTGTTGATTACGCATTTTGAAATGGCGCAAGCTTTTTTAAAAACCATCACGCATATTTTGGGCAGTTTGCCGCCCAATGTGGATTTTGTGGAATTGAAACCCGATTGTATTCCGCACCATTTGCTTGAAGGAACTTTACACAAAATCAAAACGATGCAAACGAATGGCGTCAATGGGGTGTTGGTTTTAACGGATATTTTTGGTGCCAGTCCTTGCAATTTGGCCAATTTGCTTTTAAAAGAAAACAATGTGGAAGTGTTAAGTGGCTTGAATTTGGGAATGTTGTTGCGTGCTGTGGGTTATCGGCATTTGGATTTGCAGCAGATGTGCCAAAAAGCGCAAAATGGCGCATTGGAATCGGTGATGAATGTGCGCGATTTTTTAAATAAAGGATAAAACATTATGTTGCGCCGCGAAGTCAAAATTGTGAATAAATTGGGACTGCATGCTCGCGCTTCTTCACGTTTAACGCAAATGGCTGGGCGTTTTGCGTGTGAAGTCTGGTTGAGTAAAGAAAATCGGCGTGTGAATGCCAAAAGTATTATGGGCGTGATGCTTTTGGCGGCCGCTTGCGATTCTGTGATCATCATTGAAACCAATGGCAAAGATGAAGAAGAAGCCATGAATGCTTTGGTGGATTTAATCGCACAAGGTTTTGGGGAGGAATAAAAAATGGCATTTGTTTTGCACGGCATTGGCACTTCAAGTGGCATTGCTATTGGCAAAGCCTTGTTGATTGCGCATGCCATTTTGGAAGTCAAACAAGAAAACATTGCGCCCAAACAAGTGGATGCTGAAGTGGCACGTTTTGATGAAGCGCTTAAAACTGTTCAAAAAGAATTAAAAGATTTAAAACAAAATGCCAACAGCATTTCTTCTGAAATGTCGGCACTGTTGGGCGTGTATATGCTTTTTTTAAAGGATCCTGAAATTGCGCAAGTGCCGCGTCAAATCATCCGAGAAAAACGTTGCAATGCCGAATGGGCTTTGGTGCAACAAATGAAATTGTTGGTTGGGCAATTTGACCATTTGGATGATCCTTATTTAAAAGAACGCAAATACGATGTGGTGCAACTGGTTGAACGCGTGGTGAAGGCTTTATCGGGCGAGGAATTCAATCCTTTTATGCAAACCAGCAACAAAGCCAATGATGTGATTGTGGTCGCGCACGATTTATCGCCTGCCGATGCCATTCATTTTAAAGAGCAACGTTTTGCAGGTTTTATTACGGATGTGGGCGGCGCCACCTCGCATACCGCTATTTTGTCGCGCAGTATGATGATTCCCGCGGTGTTGGGTTTGAAAAATGCCAAATCTTTAATTGCGCCAGGGCAAACCTTGATTGTGGATGGCTTGCGCGCTTCGGTGATTGTTAATCCTACTAAAGAAATTTTGGCGGAATACAAAGTGCGAAAACGCCAACTGGAATTGCGTTATTCTTATTTAAAACGTTTAAAAAGCACGCGCACCCAAACATTGGATGGCATGGAAGTCTCCTTATTGGCCAACATTGAATTGCCCAATGATGTGCAAAATGCCGAAGATTCCGGCGCACAAGGCATTGGTTTGTTTAGAAGTGAATTTTTATTTTTAAATCGCGGTGATATGCCCAGCGAAGATGAACAATTTCAAGCTTATCGCCAAGTGGTTGAAAAAATGGAAGGTTTGCCCGTGACCATTCGCACTTTTGATTTGGGGGCAGACAAAATTCCCAATGTAGAAAATTATGTTTCCAAACGCATCAATCCAGCATTGGGCAGGCGTGCCATTAGAATGTCTTTGTTTTATCCCAATATGTTTCAAGTGCAATTGCGTGCGCTTTTGCGTGCATCGCACTTTGGTGTGGTGCGCATTTTGTTGCCGATGCTCTCCACCGCTTTGGAAATTGAACAAGCTTTAAATGCCATTGAGCAAGCCAAAGAAAGTTTGCGCCAAAAAAACATCCCCTTTGATGAATCGATTGCCATTGGTGGAATGATTGAAGTGCCGGCCGCCGCTTTAACCATTGATTTGTTTTTGAAACGCTTGGATTTTTTATCCATTGGCACCAACGATTTGATTCAATACACTTTGGCGGTAGATCGTTCGGATGAAGAAGTTTCCAGTCTTTATGATCCTTTGCATCCGGCTGTATTGACTCTCATTTACAAAAGCATTCAAAGTGCCGAAAAAGCCGACATTCCCATTTCCATTTGCGGCGAGATGGCGGGCGATACTTTTTTAACCCGTTTTTTATTGGGTTTGGGTTTGCGCCATTTTTCTATGCATCCTGCGCAAATTTTAAAAGTGAAGGAACTCATTTGCCGCTCCAATGTGGCGGAAATTACGCAAATGGTTAAAAAATTATTGCGCTTGGACGATTCTGCCAAAGTGCGTGAAGGCATTGCCAAAATCAATGCCTTGTATGAAAAATAAAAAAATCCACGGTCAACCTTGAAATTTTTTAATTTTTTTGGGCGTTGACCGTGGATTTTTGAATGATTTAATCCACATGCAACAACACTGCACAAGCTTCTTCATTTTGTGAGTGGCAAAATTCTTTGGGCACCAATTTAATTTCAAAATTGGGTTTCAAACCTGCTGGGCAAATGTGTTTGGCCGTATAAAAAGTGCGATAAGAAGGATTTTCTTTTAAATCTTGTTCATCCAATAAAAAACAAACCGGCACATTGTTTTTGGCGCTTTCCACAAAAACAGAAGCAAACACAATGCCAATGGCTGATTGATGGCGGCTTTGTTCGTGTTTAAGAAGAAAAACTTTTTTAATTTGCTTAAATGGATTGGCAATCACCACCATTTTGCCGGTTTTTTCATATTCTTTTTGAAAAGCGTTTTGGTAATAGCCAACAATTTTGCTTTGCGACAAATAACGTTGCGGCGGCATAAAAAAAAGATTCATATTTAAAATACTTTGATAATGTTTGTAAGCCAAAATACAAATCAAAGAAAAAGCCATGAGAAATAAAACAATGTTTTGTGTTGAAAAATAATAATTTTTATTTAAATTATTTTTTAAATTGTTGTTTAAATTATTTTCTGCGGCAAAAAATAACGGTGTAAGCCAAGTCATAAACAACAAAGGAGGGAATGCCATTAAATAATACAAAACATAAAAAACAAATTGAGAAGTGTATTTGTAATGGTAAAAAACACAAAAAGAATAAATAAATAAAATTAAAAAAGAAGTGAATAAAATTTTATCTTTCATTTCTTGATTAAAAAAATCTTCTTTTTTGAGTTTTCCACGTGGTGCCAAAAACAATAAAAAACAAACAATGATAAATAAAGAAAAATAAAACAAAACAAAAGGATGTCCGGTTGTATCGGTTAAAATTAAAGAAGGCAAGGTTAATAAAACATCATGAAAAGTTGATTTTTTTTCAAATTGCATATTTTCAGATGCTTTTAATAAATAATCCAAATTGGAAGGATTGTTTAAATAAGCGTCAATTAAAATAGGCGAAACAAAAAACAAAGCAACCAAAAAAGAAATAAGAATATCTTTGTAAAAAGGTTTGAATGTTTTTGTTTTCTTGTAGCCTAAAATAATGGATAAAAATAAAAAAGGTAAAGTTAATAAAGGCATTGTGGCATAACCGTGAATAAGAATGCAATTTAAAAATACAGCCATGATGGCGTATTGAAAATGTCCACGTGCAAGATGCAAAATAGAAACAAAAAATGCCAAATAAGCCGCCGTCAAACGATAAGGAATCCAAATTCCAGTGCATTCTTGATTAAATAAACAATAAATAAAAACAAATAAAAAAGAATAAGAAAATTTGAATTTATTAAAATAAAACTTGGATAAAGCAATTGCCGAAAAAGCAATAAAAATGCTGTTTAAAAAAGTGGTTCCCCATTGCCAAGTTTGCAAGCGTTCTAAATTAAAAGGAGAGAGCAAAAATTCAAAAATATAATTGATATAAAACCAAAATGGTCCAGGATGATTAAAATTAAATTTAGACCAATGCCCAACTAACAAATAACCATTATCTTTAATTTGATTGGCGTGTAAAATATCGCCTGCAATATCCGAAGCAGCAAATTGGTTTTGCCAATAAATCCATAAAAATGTGGATAAATAAGCCAAAATAAAAAGAAAAAAGTATTGCAAAAAAGTTTTAAAATTTAAATTTAAATTATTTTTAAAAAACATTTTTTTCTCCTTTATTGTTTTATTGTTTTATTGTTTTATCAGACCAAAATAACCATCTGTTAAAACACATTGTTTGTAATAATGGCATTTTTTTGCTGGCACAATTAACCATTGAGGTTTTAAATTTTCAACACAACGATGTTTTTGTGTAAGATTGATGGCGCTTTCTGTTGAAGTATCGGTTATACAAATGGATATATTTTGGTCATTCAAATAAGCCAAAATGCCTAAAATTAAATGCACTGTTTGTGCAGCAAAATCAATTCCTGATTGCAAATCAATGCCCAAATAAATAGGCGGATTTTGTTTTTCTAAAAAGGAAACAAATTGTTCGGTTTTTCTTTCAAAATAAGCAATACCTTCATCGGGTTCTTGTTTTGAGAACAACAAAACAAGTGAAATAATTAAAATAAAAAGATAATGCAAAGGTTTAAAATAAATTGTTTTCTGTTTGTTTTCCCATGCAAAAAGAAAAAAAGGTGTTAATAATGTTAAAAACAAAATAGGTGGAACAACGGTTAAAAAATGCACGGCATAAAAAATAAAAGGTTTTGATGTGCGAAAGGCAAAATAAAAAATAGTGAATAAATAAGTTACAATAGAAAAAAATAAAACAGGTTTTGCATTGTTTAAAAAATTATTGATTTCAAAATGTTTTTTTGAAAGTTGCCCACGGTGTTCTTTTGAAGATAATAAAATATAAAATATAATAAAAGGAACAAGATAAAAAAGAGTATAATCTGGTGTTTTGATATGAGAAGGGATTTTATTAATAAAACGATACAATACTTCAAAAACAATTTCGGATAAAGCGGGCTTTTCTGCTATTTGCATTTTTTGATTGGCTAAAAACAATCGGTTTAAATTAGAATAAGGTTGATTGATAAAATAATCTATTAAAATAGGAAGAGAAAATAACAATGCAGTGAATGCTGAAAGAATAAAAACAAATTTGTATTTTTTTAAATGCTGATTAAAACGGTAGCCCATAAAAAATGCCAAAATAATAAAAGGTAAAGTAAAAAAAGGCATAATGGCATAGCCATGGATTAACAAACATGAAAATAAAATACAAGGAAACAAATAGTTAAAATTACCTTTGGAAAGTGGCAACAAACAAACAAAAAATGCCAAATAAGGTGCAATGATGCGAAAAGGCATCCATAATTCTAAAATAGATTCTGAAAATTGAGTTAAAAAGAATATAAAAATAAAAGCATAAATAATGTTAAAACGATTTAAATAATAAAAAGACAAAATACGTGCAGAATAAGCAATTAAAAAAGAATTTAAAATTAAAGAACCCAAATACCATTTTTGTATGCGTGATAATGGCAACCAAGAAAAAATATTTTCAATTAAATAATTGTAATAAAACCAAAAAGGTCCGGGATGATTAAATTTCCAAACCGACCAATGTCCCAATAACAAATAACCTTCATCTTTAATTTTGTTGGCGGTGAGCATATCGCCAGCCACATCACCAACGGCAATCATATTAAATAAACTTGTCCAATTAAAAATGGCAAAAGCAGAAAACAAAAAAACAACAAAAAATTTTAGACTTTGATTCATTTGATTGCCAATCCTATATTTTCTGTTGTGCTTAAACATTGTTTTTGCAAATAACAATGTTCCGGTTGGGTTAAAATAAAATAAGGTTTTTGATTGTAAGCACAAATATGTTTGGGCGTAAACATGGGCACGCTGAGATTCAAATGATTAATCACGCACAAATGAATGTTTTGTTGATTGAGTTCTTCCAAAATACTTAAAACAAACCAAGTGAGTTCATTGTTAAATGATGCATTGTCTTTTGCCAAATTTTGAGGCGGTTGGTTGGATGGAATAAAAACTTTTTTGAATAAAATATCATAAATTAAATAATTATGGATATAAGCAGAAGGCAAATAATCCAATTGAATGGCAAGAGGTTGTGGTTGATTTTTAAATTGTGCTATTTTTTGGGTGACCATTTCAATTTGATGATGAACACGCACAGAAGGCAGACCATTTTGAAAATGAACGAGTGCGATTAATAAAATACTTAAAACAAGCCAAAGGGGTTTTAATTGAATTTTGCTTTGGTATAAAATATAAAAAGGCGTGATAATGGTTAAAAATAAAACAGGCGGTAAGGCAGTTAAATAATAAGAAGAATAAATTAAAAATGGATAAAAACTTGGATGAAAAGTAAAACGCCAAAAATAAATAACAGATGTGATGTAAATTAAAATAAAAAACAAAAAGAATGAAAAAGAATGACTTAAAAAATTTTTAAAAATAATTAAGTTTAAATTTAATTGCAAATCCAAAATTTTTTTGTTTTTAAATAAATACAACAAGGCAATAATTAAAAAAGTAATTAAAAAAGTATAATCTAAAAAAACATTTTCATTTGAAAATGCAGGATTTTTGTAAATAAAACGATGAAAAAATTCATAAATAATGACATTTAATTCTGGATGTTTTTTGTTTTGCATTTCTGCTTGGGCATTAAACATCATTGTTAAATTGGAAGGATTATGCAAATAATGGTCAATAAAAATTGGCAAGGCAAACAAAAAAGCAGTTAAACAAGAAGCAATGAAAATATTTTTGTATTTTTTTAAATTTTTTTCTTTTTTTAAACCTATTAAAAAAGCAAAAAGTAAAAAGCCAAGCGTAAAAAATGGCATAGAAGCGTAACCGTGAATTAAAAGGCAAGTGAATAAAACAGCAGGAAAAATATAATTAAAATTACCTTTTTGAATATGCAACAAAGAAACAAAAAAAGCCAAAAAAGGTGTGACAATGCGCCAAGGCATCCATAAATTACCGGCTTGATCAACAAATAAAGAAAACAAAAGAATAAATACAAAAGAATACATAAAATCTATTTTTTTTAAATAAAATTGAGATAAAGAAAAAGCAGAATATAAAATAAATAAAGCGGAGATAAAACTTGCGCCATAGCGCCACATTTGTAAACGATTTAAATTAAATAAAGACAAACAGTTTTCAATAAAATAATTGTAATAAAGCCAAAAAGGTCCCGGATGGTTAAATCCCCAAGTTGACCAATGCCCAAATAACAAATAACCTTCATCTTTAATTTTATTGGCGGTGAGCATATCGCCTGCAAAATCGGCAAAAGGATAAAAAGGAAATAAAGTTGCCCACTCAAATGCGCCATAAAACGCAAATAAAAATAATAAAAAAATGGGAATGATTTTATTTAAAAAAACGGAATTCATTTTTTAAAGTTTGTTTTAAAAAATCCACGGTCAACTTAAAAAAATTTTAAAAAATTTTGCGTTGACCGTGGATTTTTTTTAAATATTGAGTTTGTTAAAAACAAAAGGCGGCAAATGGCGCACAATAAGCATAATCCATGCCCAAATGCTTGGCGTGTAAATGGTGGCGCGATTTTGATCAATGCCGCGCACAATATCTGCTGCAACTTTTTCAACGTTGGCGCGCTTGCCGCCTTTGGCTGTCAAATGCGCCGTCATCGGTGTTTCAACTGGGCCGGGTTTGATTAAAATAATGCGAATATTGCTGCCACTAAAACGGTGTTGTAAGCCTTGTGCATAGCGCGTAATCAGCCCTTTGGGTGCGCCGTAAATGTAATTGGATTTGCGTCCTCTGTCGCCTGCAACCGAGCCAATAATGGCCAATTTGCCGCTTGCTTGTTGTTGAAAATATTGGGCGAAGGCTTCCATAAACAAAGCCGGTGATACAGCATTGATTTGCAAAGAATGTTGGCACATTTGCAAATTGTGTTCGGCTTGTTCTTGTTCGGGCAAAATGCCGTGTGCAATGAGCGCCAAATCAATGGGAGCGCGTTTGGCACAAGTTTGAATTAAATTTTCAATGGCGGATGGGGTTAAAAAATCCACCGTGTTGATTTCAACTTGGCTTTGTGGCGCGCGCGTGAGAATATCGTTTTGAATGCGTTGCAATTTTTCGGTATTTCTACCGATTAAATGAAACAAAGTAGGTTCTTGTTTTGCCCACAAACGACAACAATGTTCGGCAATAGAGGATGTGGCTCCAATCACAACAATATGACGCATTTTAAAATCCCATTAAACGGCGCGAGAAAGCGGAAGAAAAGCCTTCATCGCGAAATTGTGCAAAAGTGTTGAGTTCTTTAAAGCCGGCTTCAAACAAAGCGCGCGGCATGCGGGCATCTTTGGCTGGATACAATCTGCCATTGGCTTGAAAAACAATAGAATCCAAACGTTCAAATAATTTTTGTGTTTTTTCTCCTTCATTGGGGAAATCCAATGCCAGCGTGGTGCCTTCTTGTGGAAAACTCAACAAACCGCAAGCAGGGGCATTGCCAAAAGTTTTTAAAACCGCTAAAAAAGAACCGGTATGGCTATCGGCAATGGCTTTGAGCATTTCTTGTGTGGCTTGTTTGGCATTTTGCGGCGGAATCACGCTTTGGTATTGGTAAAAACCTTTGGGACCATACAATCTGTTCCAATGATGCACATTGTCCAAAGGATAAAAAAACGGCACATAATGCACAAAACGTCTGCCTTTTTTGTGTTTTTGCAAATGGTAATAAGTTTGGTTAAATACTTTTAAAGAAAGTTTGTTAATCAATGAAAAAGGCGCAGAAAACGGAACCGACAAAGACAATGTGCGCGGTTTGCCCACTTCTTCTGGCACAAAATTGCCACGCATAAAAATGCCTTTGCCTTCTTTGTTTAAGCAATCAATCCACGCCACAGAATGCGCCCAAGAAGATGAATTTTGAGAAAGTTCAAAAAAATCATCCAAAGTTTCAAAAGGAATGTTTTCACTTTCTAGCCAAGCGCCGGGAATTTTTTCCAACTGCAAACAAGCTTGAATAATAAAACCGGTTAAACCCAAACCGCCAATGGTGGCGCGGAATAAATCGGCATTTTTTTGCAAAGAACATTCTATTTGTTCGCCATTGCTGCGCATTAAAACCAAACTTAAAACATGTGCGCCAAATGTGCCATTGAGATGATGGCTTTTGCCATGCACATCGTTGGCGATGGCACCGCCTACGCTAACCAATTGCGTGCCGGGCGTAACCGGCAAACTCCAATTTTGTGGAATAAAAATTTCTTGAATTTCTTTTAACAAAACGCCGGCTTCACACGTTAAAACGCCGGTTTGGGAATCAAAATGAATCAAATGATTAAAATGGCGGTTGTGAATTAAAAGCGCTTGTGGATTCAAACACACATCGCCATAACTTCTGCCCATTCCATAAGGCAAAAAAGGTTGTGGATTGTTCAAAATGGTTTTGTTTAACTGCGCCACATCCGCTGGATAAGCCACGCGATGCTCTTGATGGTTTAATCTGCCCCAAGAAGTTATTTTTTGATGAATAAACATAAAAAATCCACGGTCAACGTTTAAATTTTTTTAAAAACAAAATGCTTGTCCAAATGGTATTTGCTGACATAACCCATTGCCAACCCCAACACGCCGCCAACATAACGCATTGATTTTGTTTGAAAAAGAAGATGAAAAGCGCCTTCCATTCCCCAAAAAATCAAAGTGGTGAAAACGCCCATCACGGCATAAAGCAAAAAAGTTTTGCGCTGCTCTTTTTTATTTTTGGGAAAAAAATAAAAAATATAGCGCCTGTCCAATTCGTATTTCACAAAAAGACCCATTATTGTGCCTGTAAAAATAGAAAGTTCTATGGCTGCCCAACCGTCATAAAGGCGCACCATTAAATCTTGACCAACAATGTTGGCGAAGGTGGCAATTATTGCGAAAATAAAATAATTAAAAACCAGCTTTTGAACCATAAAATGAATGCAGATTTTTTGCGCGCCATTATACAACTCTTGCGCCCCAAACAATGGGTGAAAAACGCTTTTGTCTTGGCGCCGTTTTTGTTTGTGGGAGACTTTGCGCACATTGATGTTTTTTTCAATGCCATTTTGGCGTGTGGCTTATTTTGTTTGGCTTCTTCCATGGTTTATGTTTTAAACGATTGGCATGATATTGAACGCGACAAATTGCATCCGAAAAAATCCAAAACACGTCCTTTGGCATCGGGTGCTTTAAACAAAAAACATGCTTTGTTTGTTTTGTGTGTTTTGTCGGTTTTGCTTGCATGGGGTTATGTTTTTTTGCCGCAAATGTTTGTGGCAGTGGGGTTGTATTTGGCATTAAATGGCGCTTATTCTCTTTATTTAAAACACCAACCGGTTTGGGATATTTTCACCGTTGCTCTGGGTTTTGTTTTGCGTGTTTGGGCAGGCGCCTTGGCATTGAATGTGGTTTTATCCGATTGGATGTTCATCACCACGCTTTGTTTGGCATTGTTTTTGGTATCGGTTAAACGTCGACAAGAATTAAAAGAGCAAGGCAGCCAAAGCCGCGCCATTTTGGAAAAATATTCCCTGCCTTTAATTGACCGTTATGCCGAAATGTCGGCAACCGGCGCTTTGCTTTTTTATAGTTTGTTTGTGTTGTCGCAAAAGCCCAATTTGGCTTTGAGCATTCCTTTGGTTTTGTTTGGTTTGTTTCGTTATTGGTATGTGATGGAAATTAAAAATTTAGGCGAATCGCCCACCGATGCGCTTTTTTCCGATTGGCAACTGCCTTTTGTGGTGTTGCTTTGGGTGATATTTTGCGCTTTTCAATTATTAGGAAATTAAAATGCACTATTTGATAACACCTTTTTTGGCGTGGCTTGTGGCGGGAATTTTAAAATTTTTAATCAATTCTTTTCGGGCAAAAAAATGGGCATTTTCTTTAATTGGTTATGGCGGAATGCCCAGCAATCACAGCGCCATTGTTTCATCCACAACTTGTTTAATCGCTTTGAAAGAAGGCATTTCTTCCCCTGCATTTGGTCTTGGTTTAACTTTGGCATTTGTGGTTCTTTTGGATGCCAAAAGTTTAAGAGGCGAAGTTGGCAAACACGCCCAACGTTTGAATGCTTTAAACCAAACGCAATCTCCTTTGCGCGAACGTATTGGGCACAAAATTGATGAAATTTTGGCAGGCATTGCGCTAGGTTGTTTGGTGGCGTGTTGGGTGTTTTGGTTTTTTTAAAAAAATCCACGGTCAACGCAAAAAAATTTTGAAGTTTTAAAAAAAACACAAGGTTGACCGTGGATGCTTGAAAATGGCTTGAAAAATAAAATTTTGTTGTTTACAATGCGCGTTTTCTTTTGTGGCCAGTTAGCTCAGTTGGTAGAGCAGTGGACTGAAAATCCTCGTGTCCGTGGTTCGATTCCGCGACTGGCCACCATTTTTTCCCCTTGAAATTTTTTTTGAAGCCTTTTTTATTTTTTGTTGTTTTTTTTATTTTTGCGCCCGTTCTTTGTGCAAAACCGAATGTATTGCCTATTGAAATCAAGGCACGCAAAATCAACGAAGGCTTAGATTTAACCCAAAGTGAAACCAGTTTGTGGGCGCGCATTCGCCATGGCTTTGCCATGCAAGATATTGACGATGAATTGACCACCAAATACCAAAATTTGTATGAAAACAATCCGGCTTATTTAAAAAGAATGGTGGCGCGCGCCAAGCCGTTTTTGCATCGCATTGTGGAAGAAATTGAAAAACGCAATTTGCCAACGGAATTGGCGTTGTTGCCGATGGTAGAAAGTGCGTTTAATCCCAAAGCGTATTCTCGCGCCAAGGCATCGGGTTTGTGGCAATTTATTCCTTCAACCGGCAAGCGTTTTCGTTTGGAACAAAATTATTTTGTGGATGAGCGGCGTGATGTGTTGGCATCAACCGAAGCCGCTTTGGAATACTTGCAAAACATTTACGATTTGCATGGCGATTGGCATTTGGCGCTGGCTTCTTACAATTGGGGAGAAGGTGCGGTTGGGCGCGCCATTCGCAAAAACGAGCACCAAGATTTGGCATCCGATTATTTAAGTTTAAAAATGCCCAATGAAACGCGGCATTATGTTCCCAAGTTGCAGGCATTGAAAAACATTTTTGGCAATCCGTTTTTGTTGGAGCGTTTGGGCATTGAAGACATTCCGAATCGTTCTTATGTGGCAAGCGTGCAATTAAAAGATTCTATTTCGGTTCAAACTGCAGCGGCTTTGGCAGGATTAAGCGAAGATGAATTGTTAAAATTTAATCCTGCGCACAATCGCGCCTTGATGTTCGCCAATACGGAATTGCTCTTGCCCGAAGACAAAATAGATGAATTTGAAGAAAACTTAGAAAATTTTGAAGGTCCTTTGCACAATTTGTGGGTGATTCAACTCAAAACCGCAAGCACGCTTTCTGATTTTGCCAAAAAGCACCATTTGTCTTTGGAAAAATTAGCTCAAACCAATGGGTTGAATCCCAAAAGCAGTTTGAAAGCCGGTTCGGCTTTGTTGGTGCCACAAAGCGTGGCGGGCGCACAAAATTTGGATGATTTTGTTGCTGAACACGGCATGCCTGAAATGTTAGAGAAAAAAGTTGCCCAAAAACGCAAATGGCAAAAACGGAAAAAACCTTCGGCAAAACGCGTGAAGAAAAAAACAAAGTCCAAAAAATCGGTTTCAAAATCAAGCAAAAAATCGGTTTCAAAAACGATTAAAAAAAGCAATTCAAAATAAATTTTCCACGGTCAACCGATTATTTTTTTGAAAAAATTTTCAAATTTTTTCACGTTGACCGTGGATTTTTTTTTAGGTTAAAAAAATTTTAAAAAAATTAAAAAGTTTGGGTTTTCAGCCATTTTTTAAAGGATTCACCAATTTCATCATGGCGTTGTCCCAAAGTGACTGTGGCTTGCAAATAGCCCAATTTGGAGCCGCAATCGTAACGTGTGCCGTGGTAGCGGTATGCCAAAACATTTTGATTTTGCAGCATTTGTGCAATGGCATCAGTGAGTTGAATTTCTCCGCCTGAACCTGCGCGCACGTTTTTCAAATAATCAAAAATTTGGTTGGATAACACATAACGTCCCACCACGCCTAATGTGGATGGAGATTCTTGCGGTTTGGGTTTTTCAACCAACGCCAAAACGCGCTCAATGTTGGCATCCACTTGTTCGGTTTTTGCAATGCCGTATTGGTCGGTTTGATTTTGCGGCACATCTTGCACCGCCAAAATGCTGGATGGATTTTGATTGTATAAAGCCAACATTTGTGAAAGCACGCCGGGTTTGGCATCCAATAAATCATCCGCAAGCAAAACGGCAAAATCATCTTTTCCCACCACGCTTTGGGCGCACAAAACCGCATGCCCCAAGCCGAGCGCTTCTTGCTGGCGAATGTAGACACAATGAATGTGGCGCGGCAAAAGGTGTTGCACAAAATCCAACATTTTGTATTTTTGGCGCAACATCAATTCGTTTTCCAATTCATAGGCTTTGTCAAAATGGTCTTCAATGGCGCGTTTGGAGCGGCCGGTGACGAAAATCATTTCGGTGATTCCGGCTTCTACCGCTTCTTCCACGGCGTATTGAATCAAAGGTTTATCCACCACCGGCAACATTTCTTTGGGGCTGGCTTTGGTGGCGGGCAAAAATCGTGTGCCCAAACCAGCAACCGGAAAAACGGCTTTTTTAATCATTTTCAAACTCCACAAAAGGTCGCCAAGCTTTGAGCCGCAAGGCGTTGGTCAAAACGGAAATGGAACTTGCCGCCATTGCCAAGCCCGCAACAGCCGGCGTTAAAAAACCTGCGGCAGCAAAGGGCAAAGCCAATAAATTGTAAATGAAGGCAAAAAAAAGGTTTTGTTTTATTTTTTTGAGCGTGGCTTTTGAAAGCGAGACCGCATTGGCGATGGCGTTTAAATCGTTTTTAATCAAGGTGATATCCGCTGCTTGGTGGGCAATATGGGCGGCTGAACCCATCGCAAAGCCCACATCCGCGGTGGAAAGCGCCACCGAATCGTTGATGCCATCGCCTGCCATTGCTGTGACAAAACCTTGATTTTGAAAGTTTTTTAAGAGATTCGCTTTGTCTTGTGGAAGCAATCGGGCGTAAAAATCAATCGCCAAAAGATGGGCGATTTTTTCAGCCGCTTGTGGAAAGTCGCCCGTGAGCATCACGGTTTTGATGCCCATTTTTTTAAGATTTTCAATGGCGGAAGGCGTTTTTTCACGCAAAGAATCAGAAAGTGCAAAAGCCAAAACGGCTTCATCATTCACATAAAGAACAACAAGCGTTTTGGCTTCATCTGCCCATTTTTTTAAAATTGGATTGTCTAAATTTTTGGGTGCGCCCAAAAAAATGGTTTGGTTTTCGGTTTGTGCTTGGATGCCGAATCCCGCCAAATTTTCAATATTTTTCAAAAAAATTGGCGGTTCACCGTGGATTTTTGCTTTTAAAAATTCAACGATGGCGCGGGCAATTGGATGATTGGAAGAATTTTCCAACGCATCAACCATTGCCAACCACGCGGGGTTTTCTTCTTTTAAAAAAGCAAAGTCGGTAACCGAAGGTTTGCCCTTTGTTAATGTGCCTGTTTTGTCAATGGCCAACAAATTCAAATGTGCGGCTTTTTCTAAAGCTTGGGCATTTTTAATCAAAATGCCCGACTGCGCGCCTTTGCCGATGCCAACAACCAAAGCGGCAGGCGTTGCCAAGCCAAGCGCGCAAGGGCAGGCAATCACCAACACGCAAACGCTGTTGATGAAGGCGTTTTCCCAATCGCCCAAAAAAAACGCCCAAAAAGAAAAGCAGCATAAAGCAATCACGCAGACGGCTGGAACAAAAATGGCGGCGATTTTGTCGGTTAAATTTTCAACTTTTGCTTTGCTATTTTGCGCTTCTTCTACTTGGGCGATGATGTTGGACAAAAGCGTGTCGCTGCCAACATTTTGCGCTTGGCAAAGCAAAACGCCGCTTTGGTTGATGGTGGCAGCAAAAACGCGGTCATTCGTTTTTTTGGTTTGAAAAACTGATTCGCCCGTGAGCATTGATTCATCTACTTCCGATTCGCCTTGCACAACCACGCCATCAACGGCAATGGCTTCGCCCGGGCGCACTTGGAAAATATCGCCAGCGAGCAATAATTCAGCGGGAATTTCGCGCCAAGCCTTGCCATCTTGAATGCGGGCAATTTGTGGTTGCAGTTGGATGAGCGATTCCAACGCATCGCCTGTTTTTTCTTTGGCGCGGGATTCTAAAAATTTGCCCAGCAAAACAAGGGTAATCACCATTGCCGCGCCTTCAAAATAAACGTGCGCTTTTAAATTAAAAAAGCTAACCACGCTTGAAAACGCCCACGCCATTGTTGTGCCCAAAACGACCAAAACATCCATGTTGGCGCTTTTGTGTTTTAAAGCGGCGGCAGCGCCGCGGTAAAATCGCGCCCCAACGCCAAACTGCACCAAACTTGCCAAAACAAATTGCCAAAAACGCGGCAATTCCGCGTGAATTCCAAAAGGCATCAAAAGCATTGGCAATGCCAAAGGCAGCGTGCATAAAATTGCAATGGCAAGCAATCGCTTTTCTTTTTTTTGGTTTTGGGCGATTTTTTCTTTTTCGCTATGTTTGTTTTTGGGGTCAATTTTTTCAGCAGAAAAGCCCGCTTGGATGATGGCATTTTTTAAATCGGCATCAGAAGTTGGCGCGCCAAAGCGAATGCGCGCGCGGTTGTTGGTTAAATTCACATGCGCTTGCACATTGGGCAAAGCGTTTAAAACTTTGGTTAAGCGCGCTGAGCAAGATGCGCAATGCATTCCGCCGACCAAAAATTCAATGCAATTTTCCATGGTTTTTGAAAAAAATATCGGGTAGACCGTGGAAAATCGCAAAAGTTGCAGAAAATTGGCGATTTTCCACGGTCAACATTAGAAAATTTTGAAAAATTTCAGCAAATTGTAAAAGCCCAAAACCGCAAAAAAAATCAACAAAACGCCGGCGATTTTTTGAAAATTTTGGCGGAATTTTTGGCTGATTTTTTGCAACAAAAACGGCGCCAAAAGCAAATTCGGCAATGTGCCGAGCGAAAACGCCGCCATTAAAGCCATGGCTTTCAAAGCGTTGGCGGAGGCAAGCGCTGCGGCAAAGGCGGAATACAAAAGCCCGCAGGGCATCAATCCCCATAAAACGCCCAAAAAAAAGGCGTGCGATTTTTTAGAAATAGGCAAAAATTGTTGGGTTTTGGGAAAGATTTTTTGCCAAACAATGCCGCCGATTTTTTCAAAAGGGAGAATAAGTTTTGAAAATCCCAAAAAATAAAACCCCATGGCAAGCATTAAAAACACAGCAAAAGCGTAAAAAAACACGCGCAAATAAAATGAATCGGCAAGCAAAAATCCAACTTCACCCAAAGCGCCAAGCATTGTGCCGACCGCAATATACGATGCAATGCGCCCAAAGTTATAAAGCCACAAAACATTGGCGCTGCCTAGCATCATCGTTACAATGCCGCCGCACATACCCAAACAATGCGCTCCGCCCAATAAACCAGCCAAAAAAATCGCCCAAAATTCCACGGTCAACCCCAAAAAATTTTGAAAATTAAATGACTTTGGAATAACGCGCGCGCGATTGTTGTAAATATTGGTCAAAAACCATTGCCACCACGCGCACCAGCATACGCCCGGCGGGCAAAATGCGCATTTCTGAATGGTTTAATTCCAACAAACCAGCGGATTGCATTTCATTTAAGGCGCGCAATTCTTTGGCAAAATAGCTTTTAAAATCAATGGAATATTGCGATTCTACCGCTTTAAAATCAAGCGCAAAATGGCACATCAATTGTTGGATTAAATCGCGGCGCAAAATATCATCGGCATAAAGTGCAATGCCGCGCGCAATGGGCAGTTGGTTGTGGTCAAGTGGCGCGTAATAAGTTTCTTGTGTTTTGTGGTTTTGAAAATAAGAATCGCCCACTTTGCTGATGGAAGAAGTGCCAAATGCCAACATATCGCAATCTTTGTGCGTGGAATAACCTTGAAAATTGCGGTGCAAGCGTTTTTCGCGTTGCGCTGTGGCAAGTTCGTCATCGGGCAAAGCAAAATGATCCATGCCAATAAAAACATAACCCGCATGAATGAGTTTTTGAATGCTCATAGACAAAATGGCAAGTTTGGTTTCGGGCGAGGGCAAATCGTCTTGATTGATGCGGCGTTGCGGCATAAACAATTGCGGCAAATGCGCGTAATTGTAAATGGATAAGCGGTTGGGGCGCATTTTCAAAACGCGTTCAATGGTGTCTTCAAATGTTTGCAAAGTTTGGTGGGGTAAACCGTAAATCAAATCAATGGATACCGATTGAAAGCCGTTTTGTCGTGCGGCGTTGATAACATTGGCGGTTTCTTCTTCACTTTGCACGCGGTTAATGGCGTGTTGCACTTTGTCGTTTAAGTCTTGCACGCCCACGCTCATGCGGTTAAAACCCAATTCGCCCAAGAGTGCCACTGTTTCAACGCTGACTTTTCTGGGGTCGACTTCAATAGAATATTCGCCATTTTTTTGCAGTTGAAAATGTTTTTTGGTTAAAGCCATCAATTGGCGCATTTCATTGTGTGATAAAAAAGTAGGCGTGCCGCCGCCCCAATGCAGTTGTTCAACCGAACGCGATTCATCCGATTTTAAAAAAGTTTCGTGCAAAGCCAATTCTTTTGCCAAATAATCCAAATAAAGAGCGCTTTCACTGTGATTTTTGGTGGCAATTTTGTTGCAAGCGCAATAAAAACAAATGGTGTTGCAAAAAGGAATATGAAAATAAAGCGACAAAGCGCGTTTGGGATTGTTGGCGCGTTCTTTTAAAAAAGTTTCGGCATTTTGGGATGAAAAATCCGTTGTAAAGCGGTCGGCAGTGGGGTAAGAAGTATAGCGCGGACCATTGATGTCAAAGCGTTCAATGAGTTTGGTATCAAAAACAAAATCCGCAAAAGAAAAATTCAAACTCTTCATAAAAAAAGCTCCGGGTTGTATAGTTATTTGAAAAAATCCGTCAATATAAAACAAATATGTCCCAACCGAATACACCTTGCGCTTATTGTGTTTCTTCTGCTTTGTGCATGCCTTGTGGATTAAACGAACAAGAGATTGAGCAGTTGAATCAACTGATGATTGTGCGCAAAACCATTCAAAAAGGCGATTGTCTTTTTCAAGTGGGCACTGAATTTCAAGCCATTTATGCCGTGCATTCTGGTTTTTTTAAAACCGACATTTTATTTGAAGATGGTCGAACGCAAATCACCGGTTTTCAAATGGAAGGCGATATTTTGGGTTTGGATGGTTTTTACAGCAAAAAACATTCTTGCAATGCCATTGCGCTTGAAAACAGCAAAGTGTGCGTGATTCCTTATGCGCATATTGATTCGGTTTCCCAACAAGTGCAAAGTTTGCAACACCATTTGAATCAAGTTTTAAGCCGCGAGATTGTGCAAAATCATCAAGTGATGTTGTTATTGGGCACAATGCGCGCCGAAGAACGCTTGGCGGCTTTTTTGTTGAATTTGTCGGAGCGTTTTCGTCATCGCGGCTTTTCGTCTAGCGAATTTCATTTGCGTATGACAAGAGAAGAAATCGGCAGTTTCTTGGGATTAAAACTTGAAACCGTTTCCCGCGTATTTTCACGTTTTCAAGACGAAGGCTTAATTGCCGTGCAACAAAAACACATCAAAATCACCAATCGCCCAAGATTGGAATCGGTTTTATCGCATTGAATTTTTATTTTCCAAAAATCCACGGTAAACATTCAAAAAATTTGAAAAAAATATTTTGTTTACCGTGGAATTTTATAAAAATTCAATTTTTAATCGTTTTAAAAATAATCGGTTTTTCTCTGAAAATTAGTTTTCTGCATTTTCAATTCTTTTTAATGCCCATTCAAAATGTTTTTTTAAATATTCCGGGAGATTGGTTTGAA
>JBNMHE010000009.1:0-22899 GCA_050872585.1 Rhodocyclales bacterium
GGCTTACACGGCGGAAAAGTGGTTGCCGCTGGCACTCCGTCTGCTATTGCCAAAAATCCAAAATCATTGACAGGGCTTTATTTAAGCGGAAAAAAAACCATCGCCATTCCCAACAAGCGGCGGCAAAATGATTCAACGCGGCAAATCCGCATTTTCGGTGCGCGCGGGCATAATTTAAAAAATTTAAACGTGCAGATTCCCGTTGGTTTATTAACTTGTATCACGGGCGTATCTGGCTCTGGCAAATCCACGTTAATCAACGAAACCCTTTACCGCGCGGCGCATCAATATTTTTACCATTCCAAAGAATCGCCACAACCCTTTGGCAACATTGAAGGTTTGGATTTTTTTGACAAAATCATCAATGTGGATCAGTCGCCCATCGGCAGAACGCCGCGCTCCAACCCAGCCACTTACACAGGGTTGCTCACGCCGATTCGGGAACTCTTTGCGCAGTTGCCAAGCGCGCGTGAGCGCGGATATGTGCCCGGGCGTTTTTCGTTTAATGTGAAAGGTGGCAGGTGCGAAGCTTGTCAAGGTGCGGGTTTAATTGAAGTGGAAATGCATTTTTTGCCTAACATTTTTGTAGAATGCGAACTTTGTTCGGGCAAACGCTACAACCGCGAAACTTTGGAGATTTTTTACAAAGGCAAAAATATCCACGATATTTTGCAAATGAGCGTGGAAGAAGCCTTGGAATTTTTCAACAACATTCCCGTTTTGCATAGAAAATTGCAATGTTTAATGGATGTTGGGCTTTCGTATATTTGTTTGGGACAATCTGCCACCACTTTTTCTGGCGGCGAAGCCCAACGCGTGAAGTTGGCTTTGGAACTCTCCAAACGCGATACCGGCAAAACACTTTATATTTTGGACGAACCCACAACAGGTTTACATTTTGCCGATATTGATATGCTTTTAAACGTGTTACAAAAATTAACCGATGCGGGCAACACGGTGATTGTGATTGAGCACAATTTGGATGTCATCAAATGCGCCGACCACATCATTGATTTGGGGCCAGAAGGCGGCGATGAAGGCGGGCAGATGATTGCTTGCGGCACGCCCGAAGAAGTTGCGCAAAACAAAAAAAGTTTTACCGGTTATTTTTTAAAAAAAGTTTTAAAAAATCCACGGTAAACGAAAAATAATTTTCAAAAAAATAATGGGTTTACCGTGGAAAATCAAAAAGTTTTCAGTTTTTTTCGCCAAGGTTTTGTTTTTGTGGTGATTTTTTTTGCCTTGGTTGCCGTTTTGGCAACGCTTTGGGTGAAGGAACATTTTTTCATTCAGCATTTTGGGCAAATTCTTTACCATTTGCGTTTTCCGTTGTTGAATATCGGCGAAGAATTGCCGCTTTCTTTTGCAAAATTTTGCCTGCCGCCTGCTTTGTTGGCGGCGTTGTTGCTTGTTTTTTTAACCCGCAAAAAAGCAACAATTCAAGGCGTTGCAACGCTTGCGGTTGTTTTTGTTTGCGCTATTTTTATCAACCAACAACTCCAAATTGCAGACTTTTTCAAAGCGCAAAGCGAGCGCTCGGATTTGTATGAAAAACACTACCGCACTTTTTCTCTAACCCCCCTTCGCAAAATTTGAAAAATCTTGTGGTGATTTTCATTGAATCGATGAGTAGCGCTTTCACCACCGATTCCGTGCCAACGGGCGAATTACCTGAAACCTTTGCGCCTTATGGCAATTTAACGCCGCATTTGGGCACCTTGGCAAAAGAAAATGTGAATTTTTCCGCAACTTCTGCTGTTGGCGGCATTACCCAAGTTTTTGGCACAGGCTGGACTACCGCTGGAATGGCAAGCTATTTGTGCGCAATTCCCATCAATTTGCCTTATGGCAAGCATTTGGTGCTCAAACATTATTTTTTGGACAACGCCGTTTGCTTAACCGACATTTTGAATGCGGCGGGTTTTAAGCAAATAAGAATTTCAGGCATTGCGGATGCTTTTGGCGGTGTGCGCAATTTTTACCAAAAGCATAAGGTTGAAGTGCACGATTTGCCGTATTTTCAACAATTAGGCGTTTTGCCCAAAAAATTAAATGCCAAAGAAGCGGGCGCACAAAATGTGATTTGGACGCCCGGCAAAAAAGCCAACAAAGCCATTGGCAAGGAATATTGGGGAATAAACGACCGCTTAACCTTTTCTTTGGCTGAAAAAGAAATCCGCCAACTTGCGAACAGCAAAAAACCGTTTGCCGCCTACATTTCCACAATGGATACGCACCCGCCTTTTGGTTTTGTTGACCCTGAATTTTGCCCCGATTTGCCACGCACATTGCGGCAAAGTTTCACTTGTTCCGAGCGGGTGATTTTGGATTTTGTGCAAAAAATTAAAGATATTCCCAACACCGCCATTATTTTGTTGGGCGACCACTTGCCCGTGGATGTGGCAGAGCTAAAAAACCAAGGCATTTACAACGTTTTTTTAAACCCTGCTTTTTTGGCGGATTCGGCAATGTTGAAAAAAACAAAAAACCGAAAACTTTCTCATTTTGATGTGGCGCCTTTGATTTTGGAATCGGTTGGCATTCCCGCAGAATCCTTTGGTTTGGGGCGCAATCCTTTAAAAACAAAAACCTTGTTGGAATCAAATTTTTCTTTGGAAGACTTCAACCAACAACTCTTGCGTGGCAACAAAATGTATGATGATTTTTGGAAAAATCCACGGTGAACGTGAAATTTTTTTGGCGTTTACCGTGGATTTTTGCTTGAAAATTGCGATTTTGGTTTTATATAGCGCCGCAAAAGGAGTTTTTTATGAATAACCAACACCACCACAAAAAAGGCGGGAAAAAATCGGATACGCCCGCCGAATCGGAAGTATCCAAAGAATCGCTGAAAACAGAATCGGCACACCATGCAAAAGCAGCTGAATCGGTGAAAAGCGAGTCGACAAAAGAATCGCCAACAAGCAAATCGGCAAAATCTGAATCTGCACCAAAAGCAAAAATTGCCGAATCAGCCAATGGCGAAATTGGCGAATCCAATGCAACAGAATCTGCCGAATCGCCTGAAATTTTAGCTTTGCGCAAGGCTTTGGAAGAAGCCAATCAAAACGCAGCGCAGTTGAAAGATTCTTTTTTGCGTGCCAAAGCGGAATCGGAAAACACGCACCGCCGTGCGCAAGAAGAAATCACCAAAGCACGAAAATTTGCCTTGGAAGCCTTTGCCAAAGATTTGCTCGCACCTTGGGATAGTTTGGAAGCCGCTTTAAATGCAAAAAATCAAAGTTTGGAAAGTTTAAAAGAAGGCTTGATGCTTATCAAAAAACAGCTTGATTCTGCTTTTCAAAAAAATGCACTTTTGGAAATTAACCCCAAAGAGCAAAAGTTTGACCCGCACCAACACCAAGCCGTTGGGTTGGTTCCTTCTGCCTTGCCAAAAGATACGGTTGCCAAGGTTTTGCAAAAAGGTTTTTTGATATCTGAGCGTGTTTTGCGTCCGGCAATGGTGATGGTTTCAAACGGCGAAAATGTTGAAAATCCGCCGTCTTGATTTTTCAAAAAACGACTTTATATCCACAACACTTGACTTTTTTTGAGGTTTAAAAAATGGGAAAAATTATTGGTATTGACTTGGGCACCACAAATAGCTGTGTGGCTGTGATGGAAAACGGCACGCCCAAAGTGATTGAAAATTCAGAAGGCGCACGCACCACGCCTTCTATTGTGGGTTACACCGATGATGGCGAAATTTTGTGCGGCGCACCTGCCAAACGCCAAGCGGTAACCAATCCAAAAAATACAATTTACGCTTCCAAACGTTTAATCGGCAGACGCTTTGATGAAAAAGCCGTGCAAACGGATATTGGCAAATTGCCGTTTAAAATTGTCAAAGCCGACAATGGCGATGCGTGGGTGGAAGTGCGTGGCAAAAAAATTGCGCCGCCGCAAGTTTCCGCCGAAGTGTTGCGCAAAATGAAAAAAACGGCAGAAGATTATTTGGGGGAGGCGGTAACCGAAGCGGTAATTACCGTTCCTGCTTATTTTAACGATAGCCAACGCCAAGCCACCAAAGATGCCGGGCGCATTGCGGGTTTGGATGTCAAACGCATTATCAACGAACCTACCGCTGCGGCGCTTGCTTTTGGAATGGATAAAAGTGCTGGCAAAGACCAAAAAATTGCCGTTTATGACTTGGGCGGCGGCACGTTTGATATCTCCATTATTGAAATTGCCGATGTGGATGGCGAAAAACAATTTGAAGTGTTGGCGACCAATGGCGATACCTTTTTGGGCGGCGAAGATTTTGACCAACGCTTGATTGATTACATTATTGAAGAGTTCAAAAAAGAATCCGGCACCGATTTGAAAAAAGACGTTTTGGCACTCCAACGCTTAAAAGAAGCGGCAGAAAAAGCCAAAATTGAATTGTCTTCATCCCAACAAACGGAAGTCAATTTGCCGTATATCACGGCGGATGCGTCAGGACCCAAACATTTGGCGGTTAAAATCACGCGTGCCAAGTTTGAAGCCTTGGTGGATGATTTGATTGAGCGCTCCATTTTGCCTTGTGAAACCGCTTTAAAAGATGCTGCTTGCAAGGTCAGCGATATTGCCGATGTGATTTTGGTGGGCGGCCAAACGCGTATGCCCAAAGTGCAAGAGCGCGTCAAAGCCTTTTTTGGCAAAGAACCGCGCCGCGATGTGAATCCTGATGAAGCCGTGGCTGTGGGCGCGGCTGTGCAAGGCGGCGTGTTAAAAGGCGATGTCAAAGACGTGTTGTTGTTGGATGTAACGCCGCTTTCATTAGGCATTGAAACCTTGGGCGGCATTATGACCAAGCTCATCCAAAAAAACACTACCATTCCAACCAAAGCCTCGCAAGTGTTTTCCACGGCGGACGACAATCAATCGGCGGTAACCATTCACGTTTTGCAAGGCGAGCGCGAAGTGGCAAGCGCCAACAAAAGTTTGGGGCAATTTAATTTGGAAGGCATTCCGCCTGCACCCAGAGGTTTGCCGCAAATTGAAGTCACTTTTGATATTGATGCCAACGGCATTATGCATGTGACGGCAAAAGACAAAGCCACGGGCAAAGAAAATCAAATCACCATCAAAGCCAATTCGGGTTTGTCGGAAGAAGAAATTCAAAAAATGGTCAAAGATGCCGAAATTCACGCCGAAGAAGACAAACGCGTGCAAGAGTTGGCAAATGCGCGCAACCACGCCGATTCAATGATTCACATGGCGCGCAAGAGCTTGTCGGATTATGGCGATAAAATTGATTCTTCTGACAAAGCCAAAGTGGAAGAAGCCATTAAAGCGTTGGAAGATGCCGCGCGCGGCAACGACAAAGACGAAATCACCCAAAAAACCGAAGCCTTGATGCAAGCCAGCCAAAAAATTGGCGAGCAAATTTACAAAGCCACGCAACAAGCGCAATCGGGTGCTGGCGCGGATGATTCGGCGCAATCGCAACAATCATCGTCCAACAATTCGGGCGATGACAACGTGGTGGATGCGGAATTTACCGAGGTGAATGACAAAAAATAATTCACCATTTTTAAAAAACCAAAACGCCGCTTTTCTTTGAAGGAAAAGCGGCGTTTTTCCACGGTCAACGAGAAATTTTTTTCAAAAATTAAAAAAACACAATGGCAAAAGAAGATTTGTATCAAGCGCTGGGCGTGCAAAAAGGCGCATCGGATGAGGAAATTAAAAAGGCTTACCGCAAGTTGGCGATGAAATACCATCCCGACCGCAATCCGGGAGACAAAGCCGCCGAAGAAAAATTCAAACAAGTCAAAGAAGCTTACGAAGTTTTATCCGATTCCCAAAAACGCGCCGCTTATGACCAATACGGCTTTGCGGGCATTGACCCATCGCAAGCCGCTTCTGGTTTTGGTGGATTCGGCAGAGGCGGTTTTGGCGGTGGCGGCGGTTTTGATGATATTGGCGACTTGTTTTCTGAAATTTTTGGCGCAAGCCGCGGGCGCGGTGGCGCAAGAAATGCCGCTTACCGCGGCTCGGATGTGCGTTTTTCTTTAAACATTACTTTGGAACAAGCCGCGCGCGGAACCGAGGCCAAAATTCGCGTGCCAATTTTAAAAACTTGTAACGATTGCAAAGGAACAGGCGCCAAATCGGGCAATGTGCAAACCTGCGCCAAATGCCAAGGCGCTGGGCAAATCCGTATGCAACAAGGCTTTTTTTCTATTCAACAAACCTGCCCTTATTGCAAAGGTTCGGGCAAACGCATTGATGACCCTTGCGGTACTTGCCGAGGTGCTGGACGTGTGAAAGAAGAAAAAACCTTGTCGGTGAAAATTCCCGCCGGCATTGACAATGGTGATCGCATTCGCTTGTCGGGCGAAGGCGAAGCGGGTTTAAATGGCGGCCCCAATGGCGACCTTTATGTGCAAATCCACATTATTGCGCACAACGTTTTTGAGCGTGATAGAAACGATTTGCATTGTGAAACGCCCATTTCTTTTACCACTGCGGCATTGGGCGGGGAAATTGAAATTCCCACCTTAAATGGTTCGGCACGCTTGAAAATTCCCGCTGGCACACAAACGGGGCAAGTTTTTCGTTTGTCTGGTAAGGGAATTAAAGGTATGCGCAGTTTAACGCCCGGCAATTTGATGTGTCACGTGGTGGTAGAAACGCCTGTGAATTTAAACGAGCGCCAAAAAACCTTGTTGCAAGAATTGGCACAAAGTTTCAATGAAAACGAACAATCCAACCCCAAAGCCCAATCGTGGTTTGAAAAAGTCAAAGGTTTTTTTGGTAATGGTTGAATGGTTGATTGAAAAAAAATCCACGGTCAACGCAAAAAATTTTAAAAAAAATGAATTGTTGACCGTGGATTTTTTCTTTATAAAAAAGAAAGTGTTACAATTTTTTTTATTCAAAATAGCAAAGTGGCACGGTTTATGCTGAGAGAGAGAGAGAGAGTCTTCCTATGTTGAGACGCTTGTCCAACTGGTTCAAGCGTTTGCGCGGGGATTCCAAAGTGCAAGCGGCACAAGATGTGATTTTGTATAACTTAGGGCAACAAATTTTATACACGCAAAACAATTTAATTGCCTTAATGCACCATTCTGGCTTGTTGCCTGAAAGTGCCGAGCGTTTTCAAATGCTTTTAATGCGCGCGATGGTTGCGCCTTGTTACCACAAAATTTTTTATGATTTTTTCTATCGCCACACGCAAGGTGAAGAGATTGTCATCATTGATGGCGGCGTGCATTGCGGTGTGTTTAGCGATTTGGCGCTTGCTTGCGGCGCCAAAGTGTATGGCTTTGAACCCAATCGTTATTTGGCGGCTTTTTTGAAAAAATTGTATGCGCAAAATCCACAATTTGTGTTTTTTGAACAAGCCATCGGCACGCAAAATGAAATTGTGCATTTTTTAAACGATGGCGAATCGGTTGTTTCTGCGGGTGCTGGCGTGGTGGAGAATGTTTGTGTGAATCATCGTCCAACGCATTACGATGTGCAAAGCATTGATTTTGTGGAATTTTTACGTCATTTGCGCACACAACATCCGCGCATCCATTTGATGAAGTTGGATATTGAAGGTGCGGAATTTGCGGTTTTGGAACAATTATTACAAACCGATTTGCTCAATCAAATTGATTTTGTAATGGTAGAAACGCATGAACGTTTTTTTGACAATCCCCATGAAAAAATTCAACATTTGAAAAACAAAATTCAAGCCAAAAATTTAAAAAACATTTATTTGGATTGGGTTTAAAAACATTTTTCCACGGTCAACGTGAAAAAATTTTAAGGAAATCAAATGAATTTTCGTCCTGTTCGTTTTATGAAAAAGTTTTTTAATGCCATTTATGCCATTGAGCCAATGCAGACTCAACTCAATGAAATGAAAGCACAAATAAGGACGTTGCATTTGGAACACGAAAAACAAATTGCATTTTTGCATTTTATTGAAAATCAAAAAAATAAAAAAACACCTTTAAAAGAAAATTCTTTTGCACTTTTTGATTATTCTTATCATTTTTTTTCAAATTTTGGTGCAAATTTGGGTGATGAAATTCAAACTTTTGCAACGCAAAACGCTTTAAATACAATTTGTGAAAATCAGCAATTTTCCTTTGGTTCACGCGATTTTTTGAATCTCTTTTCGGGGGGGGGGGGAGGAGTATTGTTCCAATGCAAGCTTGGTTTGCGCATTCACCTTATTTTTTACCGCCTGCTGACTTAACACCTCTTTGGGTGGGAACGCATTTTTCTGAATCTGCACAAGAGTTTTTGCGTTTTGTTTTAGCGCGTCAATCGCATTATTTTCAAAATCAAACCATTGGATGTAGGGATTTATATACTTTAAATTTTTGTCAAAAAATGGGTATTCCTTCTTATTTTAGCCGTTGTTTAACTTTAACTTTACCCAAAAGAAAATTAAACGAATCTCAAAATAAAATTTTTTTAGTTGGATTAAATAATGAAGTTTTATCTTTATTACCTAAATGTATTTTAAATAATGCAGAAATTGTTAACCAACAAAATGTTTTTTTTAATCCATGTGCTGATTTTCATTTGGCAGCACAAAATATTTTATTTCGTTATGAAACCCAAGCGAAATTAATTATTACTTCTGCTTTGCATTGCGCTTCACCTGCAACGGCAATGGGCATTCCTGTTGTTTTTGTGATGCAAGATGAAGAACAAAAAACGCGTTTTTCGGCATTAAAAAATATTTTGCCTTTTTATAGTGTGGAAGATTTTAAACAAGATAGAATTAACTTTTCACCTGAAGCGCCCAATGTGGAAGAATTAAAACAACTAATGTTATTGAATTTAAAAAAAACATTAGATGATATTTTACAAAAAGAAGTTAATTTAAAAGAATTAAATGAGGTGCGGCAAAATATTGCGCAATTTTCTGTTTTTTCACGTTGACCGTGGATTTTTTGATTTTTTAAGAATAAACCGAAAAAATAACACTTAACAAACGCGTTAATAACGCAATAAAAGGATTGATGATTTTGCTTAAAAGGTCGGTAAAAAGCAAAATTAAAATGATGACCAAACCATAAGGTTCCATTTTGTTTAAAACGGCAGCGGCGCGAAGAGGCAACAATCCCACGGCAATGCGCCCGCCATCCAACGGCGGAATGGGGATTAAATTCAATGCAATCAAAACCAAATTCACCAAAATGCCTGCGCTTGCCATTTGCCCTAAAAAAGATGCCGCATCGGATGCGCCATTTGAAAAAGACAATTTGAGAATGAATGTCCAAAAAAGCGCCATTAAAAAATTGGAAAAAGGTCCAGCAATGGCCACATAAGCCATATCGCGCCGAGGATTTTTAAAATACAAAGGATTCACCGGCACCGGTTTGGCATAACCAAATAAAAAAGCGCCCGAAGAAAAAAACAAGATGAAAAAAGGAATCAAAATGGTGCCGATTAAATCCACGTGCGCAATAGGATTGAGCGTGATTCTGCCCATTTTTTCGGCGGTTGAATCGCCCAAAAAACGCGCCACATAACCGTGTGCGGCTTCATGCAATGTAATGGCAAAAAGAAGTGGAATGCCAATGACAATGAGATTTTCAAAAATAAAATTCATGGCCATTTACATTTCAAAAGGCGTGCAATCGCCCAAACCTTGCCGCACAATTTGTGGTGCAGCTTGGGTTAAATCAATGACCGATGTGGGCGTTGTGCCGCAATGTCCGGCATCCAAAATCCAATCAATGATGTTGTCCAAACGTTCGGCAATTTCCCATCCTTCGGTTAAAGGTTCGGAATCGTTTGGCATTTGCAAAGTTGCACAAAGCATAGGCGCTTGCAATTCTTTTAACAAACCTTGCACAACAGGATGAGCAGGAATGCGAATACCAATGGTTTTCTTTTTGGGATGCATCACGCGGCGCGGCAATTCTTTGGAGCCTTCCAAAATAAAAACATAAGGGCCGGGTGTGGTCATTTTTAACACACGGTAAGTGGCGTTATCCACTTTGGAAAATTGCGCAATTTCGGATAAATCTCGCACCATTAAAGTCAGATGGTGGCGCAAATCCAATTGGCGAATTTCGCGAATGCGGTCAATGTTTTCTTTATCGCCCAAAGCGCAAGCCAAAACATAACAAGCATCGGTAGGCAAAGCGATCAATGCGCCTTGTTGCAGCACTTCGGCTGCTTGTTTTAAAAGGCGAGGCGCCGGATGTTCCGGGTGAATTTGCACCAAACGAGTCATAGTTTTTTCAAAAAAATACAAGGTTGACCGTGGATTTTTTTGATTTTTCCACAATCAAGCGGGTTGAACAATGGAAGAATTGAAATCTTGTGCGGATTTTGCCAATTCTACAAAATAGCGCGCGCCCAATGCCAAAATTTCGTCATTAAAATCATAAGAGGGATTGTGCAAAGGAAAAGAAGAGCCATTGCCAATCCATGCATAAGCGCCGGGTTTTTCTTGCAACATAAACGCAAAATCTTCAGAAGTCATAGCTGGTTGGGCATGGCGGATTACATTTTCTTTGCCTGCGATTTTTTCGGCTATTTTTTGCGCAAAAAGTGCGGCAGATTCATCGTTGAGAGTGGGCGGATAATGCGGCGTTAAATGGCTTTGAATGGTAATGCCAAAAGTTTGGGCAATGCCATTGGCAATTTGGCGAATGTGGGGCAAAAGATTTTGTTCCAATAGCGTTGAATCAAAATAGCGCAACGTGCCGCACAATTTGGCGCTGCTTGGTAAAACATTGAAGGCATCTCCTGCATGAAATTGCGTAATGCTCAAAACAATGGGATTTTGCGCGGATTTTTGGCGTTGAACAAAGGCTTGCAAAGTGGTGATGAATGTTGAAGCGGCCAAAATTACATCATCGCCTTCAAAAGGCAAGGCGGCATGGCAGCCTTTGCCAATAAAATCAAAAGCAATGTGACAATTCCCTGCCATAATGGGACCGGGAAAAACAGCAATTTTGCCAGCAGCCAACCCCGGCCAGTTGTGCAAAGCAAAAATGGCGCAACAAGGAAAAAGACGAAACAACCCTTCTTCTATCATTTTTTGGGCGCCTGCTCCGCCTTCTTCGGCAGGTTGAAAAACAAAGGCCACATTGCCTTGAAAAGTTTCATCTTGGCTTAAAACAAAAGCCGCTTGTAAAAGCATCGCCATGTGGCCATCATGGCCGCAAGCATGCATGTTGCCTTTGGTTTGGGAGCGGTAATCAAAACAATTGGCTTCTTCAATGGGCAAGGCATCCATATCGGCTCTTAAAGCAACAAAAGGCTTGTTTTTTTGGTGTTGCAAAAGTGCCACAACGCCGGTTTTGCCGATGTTTTCAATCACTTTTAATCCGCATTTTTTTAAAAAAGTGGCCACCCATGCGGCTGTTTGTGTTTCTTGGTAAGCGGTTTCTGGATGTGCATGCAAGTAACGGCGAATTTGTTGAAAATCGCATGAAGCCATTAAAGAATCAAAAGGGTTTAATTTGGGGTTTGGCATAGTTGTTCCAATCGTTTCATTTGGTCTAAATTGGCATGGTGATAAGCGGATTGAATGTAGCTTTCCAAATGGGCGTTTTCAGAAGAATGGTCAAGAATTTGGTAAGTAAAACAAATGGAAAATCCGTTTTGTTCATCGCCTAAAATTTCAATTTTTAAATTGCCGCTGATGCTTTTGCCAGAAGGAATCACATCAAAACAGAGCCATTTTTCATTTTCCCAACGCACAATGTCCCGCACAATTTGCTCGGGAAAATGCAAACGCCGATAAATCGCATCGGTTTTTTTTTCTACAATAACAAAAGATTTCAATGCGGCCAAAAACAAAGATGGATTCTCAACACGTTCCCACAAGGCTTGCCACAAGCTTTTTAAATTGGTGGGAACATTCAGTGGCAACGTTTCTTTAAAAATCATCGTGTTAAACTTTTCAAAATGATGGAATTGGAAAAAATTTTACAAAAAGAAGGTTTGGGCACGCGCCGATTTTGTCGACAATTGATTCAAAGCGGCAAAGTTTGGGTTGAAAACAATTTGTGCCTTCATCCAACCGCTTTATTTTCTCAAAAAAATTTGCGGTTGACCGTGGAAAATCAAACTTTTTGGACAAAAGAATATGTTGTTTTGGCTTTGAACAAACCCGTTGGTTTTGAATGTTCGCACAATGCTTTTCATGCGGGCATTTTTTCATTGATTCCCAAGCGTTTTTGCAACCGAGGCGTGCAACCGATTGGGCGTTTGGATGTGAATACTTCCGGGTTGATTTTTTTAACCGACAACGGCAAGTTGAATCATTTTTTAACCTCTCCTAAAAATCAAATTCCAAGAGTGTATGTTGCCGAATGTGCCGAAAACATCACTGAGCATTTGCTGATTAAACTTCAAAAAGGCGTTTTTTTGAAAAACGAACAAAAGAAAAGCATTGCCCAACATGCGCAAAAATTAAACGAAAAAACCTTGAAACTGACTTTAACTTGCGGCAAATACCACGAAGTGCGCCGAATGATTGCCGCTTTGGGCAACCACGTTGTGCAATTAAAACGCATTGCTTATGGGAATTTTCAACTGCCGGAAAATCTTGCCGAAGGCGCATTTGAATTGATTGATTCTTCAAGGATTCTTCACTATGATGACTTTAAATGAAATGCGCTACATTGTGGCGCTGGCTCAAGAAAAACACTTTGGCAGAGCAGCAGAACGCTGTTTTGTGAGCCAACCGACTTTGTCTATTGCGCTTAAAAAAGTGGAATCGCAACTCAAAATGCCGCTTTTTGAAAGAATGTTGGATGGTGTGCGCCCCACACCGTTTGGCGAAGTGTTAATCAAACAAGCCGAACGTGTTTTAGAAGAAGCCTTGCATTTAAAAGAATTGGCAGCAACGGCATCCGACCCTTTAAAAGGCGCATTGCGCATTGGCGCCATTTATACCGTGGGGCCGTATTTGTTGCCTTCATTGGTTTTTGCAATGAATCAACTGGCACCGCAAACGCCTCTTTTTTTAAAAGAGGATTTTACCCAGCAATTGATTTTGGATTTGAAAAACGACTCCATTGATGTTGCCATTTTGGCTTTGCCTATCCATGAAACCGGCATTGTCAGTAAAGCACTTTACGAAGAAGATTTTTGCGTGATTGTGCCCAAAAAAAGTGCGCTGGCACAAAAAAAACAAATATGCAAAGAAGATTTGGATTTGTCCCCTGTTTTGCTCTTGGGCGAAGGCAATTGTTTTCGTGACCAAGTTTTGGAAACTTGCCCCAATTTGAATCGCAAAGAAAAAAACTTTGCCAATATTGAAGGCAACTCTTTGGAAACTTTGCGTTATATGGTGGCAAGCGGTGTGGGCATTGCCATTTTGCCAATGAGTGCGATGAATCCCAAAATGCATCCCACCGATTTAATCCGCATTTTGCCTTTTTCCGAACCCAAACCGGTGCGCACCATTGCTTTGGCGTGGCGCGTGAGTTTTCCGCGCAGTGCTGTTATTGATGTTTTAAAACAAGCTATCTTGTCTTGTGCGCTTTTTGGCGTGCGTGCGTTAAAATAAACAATTTTTGTCCGGGCGATTAACCACTATGAACCATGCTCTTTTTGAATCCAATATCCAAAGTTTAACGCGTATCAATCGCGGCAAAGTGCGCGATATTTACGCCATTGACAGTGAAAAAATGCTCATCATCACCACAGACCGTTTGTCTGCATTTGATGTGATTTTGCCCAATCCCATTCCATTAAAAGGAATGGTATTAACGGCCATATCCAATTTTTGGTTTGACAAACTAAAAGACATTATCCCCAATCATTTGACTTACATTGCCCCAGAAGATGTCGTCATGCCCAGTGAAATTCCGCAAGTCAAAAATCGTGCGGTGGTGGTGGAGCGTTTGAAACCGCTTCCTTTGGAAGCAGTGGTGCGCGGCTATTTAATTGGTTCGGGTTACAAAGATTACCAACAAACTGGCGCGGTTTGCGGCATTGAATTGCCCAAAGGTTTGGTGATGGCATCCAAATTGCCACAAACCATTTTCACGCCTGCCACCAAAGCCGCGGTGGGCGAACACGATGAAAATGTTTCTTTTGAAACCATTGTGCAAAGCATTGACCAAACTTATGGCGATTTTTTGAAAACGCGCGGCACCAATGCCGATGAAATTGCGCATTTGGTGCGTGAAAAATCCATTGCGCTTTATGAAGCCGCTTTGTTGCATGCTGAAGACCGCGGCATCATCATTGCGGATACCAAATTTGAATTTGGTTTGGACAAAAACGCCAAACTGGTTTTGATGGATGAAGTTTTAACGCCGGATTCTTCGCGTTTTTGGCCAAAAGAAAAATGGGTTGCCGGGCAAAATCCGCCCTCTTTTGACAAACAAAGTGTGCGTGATTATTTGGAAACGCTCACTTGGAACAAACAAGCACCTGGCCCAGAATTGCCCGATGAAATCATTCAAATGACTTCCGACAATTATGTGATGGCTTTTGAGTATTTAACGGCGCAATCCAAAGACAATTTGTTTTGATTTTTCCACGGTCAACCTTTTGTTTTTTTTAAAAAAATAAAACGTTGACCGTGGATTTTTTTTAAAAATGGTTTTTTCAATATGCACAAAATTTTGATTTTGGATTTTGGTTCGCAATTTGCCAAACTCATTGCGCGGCGCGTTCGGGAGTCACAAGTTTATTGTGAAATTCATCCTTTTGATGTTTCTAATTCCTTTATCCGCGATTTTGCACCCAACGGCATTATTTTATCGGGCGGACCCAATTCGGTGATGGAAAGCGATTTTCAAGCACCTGAAATGGTTTTTGAATTGGGCGTTCCTGTTTTGGGAATTTGTTACGGCATGCAAACGATGGCCAATCAATTGGGTGGCAAAGTTGAAAAAGCCCAACAACGAGAATTTGGTTACGCCAAAATTGCCATTAACAATCAAGTGCCGTTGTTTTCTTTTACCACGGAAAATTTTTTAGAAGTGTGGATGAGTCACGGCGATAAAGTCATTCAAGCGCCCGAAGGTTTTGAGGTGATTGCCCAAAATGAATCGTGCCCGATTGCTGCTTTTTGGAATCAACAACGCCGTTTTTATGGTTTGCAATTTCATCCGGAAGTCACGCATACCAGTCAAGGCAAAGCCATTTTTGATTCTTTTTTGCATGCGGTTTGCCAATGCAATCATGCTTGGACAATGCCGCATTTTTTAGAAGAGTCGCTATTGAAAATCAAAAAAGAAGTCGGCTTGGATGAAGTGATTTTGGGTTTGTCAGGCGGCGTGGATTCTTCTGTTGTGGCGGCTTTGTTGCATCAAGCCATTGGTAAGCAATTAACTTGTGTTTTTGTAGATAACGGTTTGCTTCGCCAAAATGAAGCCGCACAAGTGTTGGAAACTTTCCGCTTGCATTTGGGCGTGAATGTGGTTTTTGTGGATGCTTCTTGCCGTTTTATGCAAGCGTTAAAAGGCGTGGTGGATCCTGAAGAAAAACGCAAAATCATCGGGCGTGAATTTGTTGCGGTGTTTGAAGAAGAAGCCAAAAAACGTCCCAATGCCAAATGGTTGGCGCAAGGCACCATTTATCCCGATGTGATTGAATCGGCGGCCAATCAAAACGGCAAGGCACACACCATTAAAAGCCATCACAATGTGGGCGGTTTGCCCAAAACATTGAATTTAAAATTATTGGAACCATTGCGTGAATTGTTCAAAGACGAAGTGCGTCAATTGGGTTTGGCATTGGGATTGCCTGAAAAAATGGTTTTTCGGCATCCTTTTCCAGGGCCAGGTTTGGGCGTTAGAATTTTGGGCGAAGTGCAAAAAAAATATGCCGATTTGTTGCGTTTGGCCGATGCCATTTTTATAGAAGAATTGGAAAAAGAAAATTGGTATTTGAAAACCAGCCAAGCCTTTGCGGTTTTTTTGCCGGTGAAATCGGTAGGCGTGATGGGCGATGCGCGAACTTATGAATATGTGGTGGCATTGCGCGCCGTTGAAACGCAAGATTTTATGACGGCACGCTGGGCACCTTTGCCGCATGAATTGTTGGCAAAAATCAGCAACCGCATCATCAATGAAGTCAAAGGCATTAACCGTGTGGTTTATGATATTTCCGGCAAACCGCCCGCCACCATTGAATGGGAATAGTTTTTTTAATTTAACAATTTTCAAAAAATCCACGGTCAACGCAAAAAAAATTTGAAAAAAGGATTTCTTCAAATGCACACAACGGATGTTCTGATTATCGGCGGCGGACCTGCCGGATACCATTTGGCGCTTCATTTGCCTGGAAAATCCGTGGTGTTGGCCGAACAAAATGCTTTGGGCGGCACGTGTTTGAATGTGGGATGCGTGCCTTCCAAAACCTTATTGGATGCAACAAACAAAATCCATCAAGCCCAAAATGGCTGGAACAACTTGGTTTCTTTTTCCCATTTTGATTTTCATTTGCCGCAACTGCATCAACACAAAAATGCCGTGATTGCACGTTTAAACAAAGGCATTGCGGCGATGTTGAAGCAAAACAAAATCCATCACATTGTGGGCAAAGCGCGCGTTTTGGGCAAAAAACAAATGTGGCAAGTGCAAATCAACGATGAAATTTTTCAGGCCGAACATTTGGTTGTGGCCAGCGGTTCTTCGCCCAAGGTTTTGCCGGAGTTGCCTTTTGACCATCAAGTGGTTTGGGATAGTTCGGATGCGCTTCATTTTCAAAACATTCCGCAAAGTTTGGCCGTTATTGGTGGCGGCGCCATTGGTTTGGAATTGGGCAGTGTTTTTAGTCGTTTGGGCAGTAAGGTTTTTATTTTGGAATCTGCGCCCAGCATTTTGCCTTTTTTGGATGCCAATCTTCAAACAATGGCAAAGCGTTTGTTGAAAAATTTAAACATACAATGCCAAGCGCAATTTTTCGGTGCGCAAAAAAATCCAAATGGCATGGTTTTGGAATTTCAAACGCCGCAAGGCTTACAAACTTACAATGTGGAAAAAGTGATTGTGGCCATCGGCAGAAGCCCGAACACGCAAGGTTTTGAAGATTTTTTAGATGAACATTGCGCTTTTTTAAAAAGCGATGCCAGCCAAAAATTTTGGGCAATAGGCGATGTGGCAGGGGCGCCGATGTTGGCGCACAAGGCTTATTGTCAAGCCAATGATGTTGCCCATGCCATTTTGAATGAGCAACAAAATTTACCAACATCCAATTACGCCAACATTTTACAAGTGATTTACACGCATCCGGAAATTGCGTTTTTTGGCAGCAAGCAAGGCGCAACAAAAACGCACAAAACCTTTTGCGCCAGCAATGCCAGAGCGCTTGCAACAAATCAATCCGATGGAATGTTGCAAATTTTCACCGATGAAAACAATTTGATTGTGGGCGCACAAATGGTGGGCGTTTTGGCAAGCGAAGTGCTTTATCCCATTTTGTTGGCAAAGCAAAACAACATCACTTTGGAGGCGTTCAAAAAAACCATGCCCGCACATCCTTCTTTTATGGAAATGACAAGCAGCCTCAATTGATTTTTTACAATGATTTTCCACGGTCAACCGGGAAAAATTTTCAAAAATTTTAAATTTTAAAAATTTTTTTCAGTTGACCATGGATTTTTTTGAGCGCGTTTTAAAGTTTAAAGCGATTGGCGCAATTTTTTTGCCGCTTGAACCAAATGCGTTAAAGCCGGCAGCACTTCTTCCCAACGGCGCGTTTTCAAGCCGCAATCGGGATTAACCCACAATTGCGATTTGTCCAAAATGCCAAGCATTTCTTGAATGCGTTTTTCAATGTCTTCTTGCGTTGGAATGGCGGGCGAATGAATATCATAAACGCCTGGGCCAATGCCCGCTTGATAATGAAACGTTTTAAAGGCATTGAGCAATTCCATATTGCTGCGGCTGGCTTCAATGCTGATGACATCGGCATCCATTTGGGCAATGGCGGGCAAAATGGCGTTAAATTCGCTGTAACACATATGCGTGTGAATTTGCGTTGTGGCTTTGGCGCTGCCTGCTGTTAAGCAAAAGGCTTGAACTGCCCATTGCAAATAATCTTGGGCATCTTTTTGGTTTAAAGGCAAACCTTCGCGCAAAGCGGCTTCGTCAATTTGAATAATTTGAATGCCTGCTTCTTCTAAATCTTTCACTTCATCGCGAATGGCCAAGGCAATTTGCGTGGCAACTTCTTGACGCGGCAAATCTTCGCGCACAAAACTCCAACACAAAATGGTGATGGGGCCGGTCAGCATACCTTTGACCATTTTTTTGGTTTGCGATTGCGCAAAGCGAATCCAAGGCACGGTGAAGGCTTTTTCACGATAAACATCGCCATAAATGACAGGCGGTTTCACGCATCGGCTGCCGTAACTTTGCACCCACGCATTTTCGGTAAAGCAAAACCCTTTTAAGTTTTCACCAAAATATTCCACCATATCACCGCGTTCGGCTTCGCCATGCACCAAAACATCCAAATCCAAGTCTTCTTGAATTGTGATGCAATGTTGAATTTCTTTTTTCAAAAAGTCTTCGTATTCCAGCGAGGAGATTTCTCCTTTTTTGTATTTCAAACGCTGAGCACGAATGGCATTGGTTTGCGGAAAAGAACCAATGGTGGTGGTGGGAAGAAGCGGTAAGTTTAAAGCGCTTTGGGCTTGTTGGCGCTCTTTGAAAGGTGCGCGTTGGTAATCTTGGGCACGGATATTTTGAACGCGCTTGCGAACACTTTCTACAAAAGCGCCTTCATTGTTTTGTTTTTCCATCAAAGGTGCTTGATTGTTGTTTAAATGCTGGCTTAATACATTTAATTCTTGGCATTTTTGAATGGCAAAAGCCAAACGCGAAAGAATAGGTTTGGGCAATTTTGTTTCATTTTCCAAATCAACCGGAACATGCAAAAGCGAAGAAGAAGTGCCCAAAATCACACGTTCGTGACCTAAAAAATCACAAATGGGTTTTAAAAAATCAAAAGATTGCGCCAAATTGTTTTTCCAAATGTTGCGTCCATTAATGGCACCAATGGACAAACGCGTTTGGCTGGGTAGTTTTTTTGCAAAATCCAACACATTCCATTGGGATGTGACGCAATCAATGTGAATGGCGTAAAAATCCACGGAAAGCGGCAATTTTTTTTCAATGATTTCGCCAAAATAGGTGCTTAAAATCAATTTTTGATGGGCTTGTTCGTTTAAAAATTGATAGGTTTTTTCAAATTGATCCAGCGCATTTTGCGGCAAAAAATCGGTGGATAAAATGGGTTCTTCTATTTGAATCACTTCGGCAAAATTGGCCAACTCTTTTAAAAGTTGAGCGTAAATGGGCACAATTTGAGGCAAAAAATCCCAAACATTGCTGTTGTCCGTTGTTTTGGATAAAGCCAAAAAAGTCAAAGGACCAATCACGCATGGTTTTGGAGAAAACCCTAATTTTTGGGCATGGTGTGTATCTTGCAAAACCGGATGTTTTTGGTAAGAAAAAGTGGTTTTGTGATTCAATTCCGGCACCAAATAATGGTAATTGGTGTTGAACCATTTGGTCATTTCCATTGCCGGCAAAGATTCTTTGCCGCGCGCCAATACAAAATAATCGTTTAAATTTTGTGGCGTTTGAAAACGAGAAGGCAAGGCATTTAAAAAAATCGCCGTATCCAACATGCGGTCATAAAAAGAAAAATCGCCCGTTGCCACCCACGTTAAATGGTTTTCTTGTTGAATGCGCCAATGATTTTCTTTTAAAGTTTGCGCGGTTTGTTGTAATTCTTCGGCAGAAATTTGATTTTGCCAGAATTTTTCCAATGCGAATTTCAATTCGCGATTTTTGCCAATACTGGGAAAACCCAAAATATGAGATTTCATTTATGCTCCTTAAAAAAGTTTCAAAGAGCAGCCAATCACGCACAGCAACGCCGCTTTTTTTGAATCAAAATTGAATCAAAAAAGTCAAAGCATTACACAATCTATCTGAATCGCGAGACAGTCTGCTTTACAACGTGTAAATAGTCGTCTCCTGGCTTTCAACCTTTTTGTTTATTGTGCCTTCCCACTTTTAAAGCAGTGACAAAATAAAAGATTTGAATGTTGATTACAGTGGCGCGTCCGCAGCGGCTTTGCACCGCTTTCCGTTTCTATTTGCACAAGGCAATGGATTTTTTAAAAATAAATGAATTTTGTCAAGTTAAAAAAATCCACGGTCAACGCACTATTTTTTGAAAAAAATTTTGCGTTGACCGTGGAAAAATTCAAATGCGTTTTTTTTGTCTCAAACGCACTTCAAAATCTTGGCGATGCAAATGCAAAATCACATCCAAAATGATGCCAACGCAAATGCACAACAGCGCCATCATCACCAAAACGCCTGCCGCAATTAAGCGCGGCAAGCGCGGCGCCAATCCGGTTAAAAAATATTCCTCCAAAACAGGCACGCCCAAAATCAATGCCAAAACGCAGAAAAAAACAGCCCAAAATCCAAAAAACCAAAGCGGTTTGTAGTTTTTAAACAAAACCAAAATGGTTTTTAAAACTTTAAAGCCATCGCGCAATGTGTTGAGTTTGGAAACATTGCCTTGCGGCCGATTGCGAAAAACAACGGGCAATTCCACAATGTTGAAGTTTTTGTCCAAGGCATCAATGGTCATTTCGGTTTCAATTTCAAAACCGGGCGATAAAGCAGGAAAATTTTCAACAAAACGGCGCGAAAAGGCGCGGTAGCCGGTCATAATATCGCGAATGGAATTGTTAAAGAGGCGATTAATCAACAAACGCACCAAACGATTGCCCGCATTGTGAAAGGCTCTTGGATTTTTTTCAAAATAAGAAGTGGATAATCGATCGCCAATTGCCATATCGGCATGGTGATTCAAAACCGCATCAATGAGCAAAGGCGCATCTTTGGCATCTTGTTGGTTATCGGCATCCATAAGCAAATAAACATCGGCAAGAATTTCACGGAACATGGTGCGCACCACATTGCCTTTGCCTTGCCGTTTTTCAAAACGCACAATGGCGCCGGCTTGTTTGGCCAATTCTACTGAGCGGTCGGTGGAATTGTTGTCATAAACATAAACGCTGGCAAAGGGCAGTTGCGCTTTGATGTTTTGAACCACTTCAAAAATGGTCTCTTCTTCGTTAAAACAAGGGATTAAAACAGCAATTTTTTGATTTTCCATGGTCTGCGCCTTTTTTTTTTTAAATTTTCAAAAAACAATTTTCAATGGCAGAAAGTGCCACGCGGTAACATTCTTTTGTATTGGAATTGTGGCGCAAAGTGCAACCTAAGTCATGGATTTGTCCGTTTTGAATATCGTAAATCCAACCATGCAAAGTGATGTTTTGTTTGTTTTGCCAAGCGTTTTTCAAAATGCATGTTTGTGCCACATTCATCACTTGTTCCAAAACATTCAACTGACAAAGCAAATCGTGTTGTTTTTCTTGGGGAGTTTGTTGTATTAAAGTGCGGTGTTTGTTCAAAACATGTTGAACGTGTTTTAACCATTGGTCTGCCCAATTGCCGATTTTTTCGCGTTTTAAAACCGCCGCCACGCCGCCGCATCCCAAATGCCCAACCACCATAATGTGTTTGACTTTCAAAATATCCACGGCGTATTGAACGACCGACAAAGCGTTCAAATCCGAATGCGCCACCACATTGGCAACATTGCGATGCACAAACAACTCTCCGGGCAACAATCCCACCACTTGATTGGCCGGCACGCGTGAATCTGAGCAACCAATCCACAAATAATTGGGATTTTGTAAGCGCGATAGTTTTTTAAAATAAGCAGAATCCGCGCTTTGCATTTGTTTTGCCCACGCGCGATTAAAATCAAAAAGTTGGAATAAATTTTGATTGTCCGTTTCGGTTGGCGACCATTGATTCAATTCCACGCACCATTGCAATTTTTTTTGGGCATTTTTGTAAATCAAAGTTTGGGGCGCAAAACCCAATTCGTTTAATAGTTTCAAAGTGAGTTGCGCATTTTTGTTTTCACCCAAAACCAATTTTTGAATGTGTTGTTCTCGGGCAAATTCCATGGCCAAAAGTGTTAATTTTCTGCCGATTTTTTGCGCACGAAAATGCGGCAAAACATAAAGCAGCGCCAATTCCGCAATGTTGTTGCTCAAAGTTTTTAAAAGGGCAATGCCAATGATTTCGTTTTGATTTTGGGCTAAAAAAATATGTCCATTTTGTTCGTTGTTCAAATCAAGTTGCCAATTTTGGCAAAATTGTTTTGCCTTTTCCCAATGCGAATCAACGACAAAATCAATCATTTTGAATTGTTTTTACTTATCAAAAAAAATTAAAAAATCCACGGTCAACATTTTATTTTTTTTAAATTTTCAAGCCGATGGATCTTTGAGCGTGGATTTGGAATCAATGGCGTTTTTCAAAGCGATTAAAAAACCAAGCAAAATAAATGCGCCGGGCGGCAAAGCAAAGAGCAAAAAGCCCGGGTAATGATCGGGCAGAATTTTAATCGCCGTTAAATTAGGAAAAACCATTTCAATGGCGCCAAACACCGTGCCGTTGGCTAAAAATTCGCGCAACGCGCCCAAAAGTCCGAGCGTCCACAACATTCCAAAACCCATAAACAAACCATCCAAACAGGATTCCAAAGGCGGATTTTTTGCCGCAAAGGCTTCCACCCGCGCCAAAACAATGCAGTTGGTCACAATCAAAGGAATAAAAATGCCCAAAACCACGTAAAGTTGGTGAAAAAACGCATTAAAAAGCAAATCTACAATGGTGACCAATGAAGCCACAATTAAAATAAAAACCGGAATGCGAATTTCATGCGGAATAAAATTGCGCAGGCTTGCCACAGCCACGTTGGCAATCACCATCACCAAAATGGTTGCAAGCGACAACATCACGCCATTGACCGCATTGGTGGAGATGGCAAGCAAAGGGCACAAACCCAGCATTTGGGTAATGGAAGTGTTTTGCTTCCAAATGCCGTTTTTTAAAATATTTTTAAAATCAGTGAGTTGCACGA
>JBNMHE010000010.1:0-22451 GCA_050872585.1 Rhodocyclales bacterium
GATAAACCCACACGCCGCGCGCGCGCTTTAAATCTTTTGGAAAAAGTGGGCTTAAAAAAACACGCGCCGCATTTGCCCAATCAAATCTCTGGCGGACAACAACAACGCGTGGCAATTGCGCGCGCGTTGGCGGTAAAGCCGCAATTGATTTTGGCGGACGAACCCACCGGCAATTTGGATAGCCACACCAGCATTGAAATTATGCAACTTTTCCAAGAATTAAACGACCAAGGCATTACCATTGTTTTGGTCACCCACGAACCCGATATTGCCGCTTATGCCAAACGGCAAGTGCGTTTTTTTGATGGAAAAATCGTAAGCGATGAAATTAGCCAACAACAACGCGCCGTTTTGCCAAAGGAATAAAAATGAAAAATCACTCCACCAATTTGTTGTTGCCCATGTTGGGTGAGGCGTGGCGCGCAATGACGGCAAACCGCATGCGCAGCGCTTTAACAATGCTTGGAATGGTTATTGGCGTTGGTGCCGTGGTGGTGATGATGGCAATCGGGCAAGGCGCACAGCGTTCGGTGCAAGAATCAATGAGCGATATGGGTTCCAATTTGTTTATTGTTTTGTCGGGCGCAACCAACACTTCGGGCGTGAAATCAGGTTCTGGTTCTGGCCCCACTTTAACGGTTGAAGATGCCAACGCCATTAAAGAATTAGACAATGTGGCTGCCGTAGCGCCGCAATCCCAAAAAACCATGCAACTGGTTTATGGCGCACAAAACTGGAATACCCAAGTGATAGGTTCCACGCCCGATGTTTTATCTACACGTTCTTGGCGCGTTGCAGAAGGTGCTTCTTTTTCAGAGTCGGATGTGCGCTCGGCTTTGCGTGTGGCAATTATCGGAAAAACCGTGGTAGAAAATTTATTCAACAATGAAGCGCCCGTTGGCAAAGTGATTCGCATTGGCAACATTCCTTTTACCGTGGTGGGCGTTTTGGCGGAAAAAGGGCAATCCATGGATGGGCGTGACCAAGACGACACCGTGATTATTCCCTTAACCACCGCACAACGCAAAGTGTTTGGCACACGCTTTGCGGGCTCGGTGCGGATGATGATGGTGCAAGCCAGCAGTGAAGCCGCAATGAATCAAGTTGAACGTGATATCACCGCACTGTTGCGCCAACGCCACCGCTTAAAAGAATCCGATGAAGATGATTTTTATTTGCGCAATTTGTCCGCCGCCATGGAATCGGCAGCAGAAACAATGCGCACAATGTCGCTTTTGCTTGGCGCCATTGCCTCTATTTCTTTGATTGTGGGCGGCATTGGCATTATGAACATTATGTTGGTCTCGGTTACCGAGCGCACACGTGAAATTGGCATTCGTATGGCAATCGGCGCAAGGGAAGCGGATATTCTTTTGCAGTTTTTGTTGGAATCAATCATGCTGAGTTTTGCGGGTTGTTTTATCGGCTTAATCTTTGGCATTGGCGTTATTTTGCTGTTGCATTTTGCATTTTCAATGCCGGCGGTTATTTCCGGTTCAAGCGCTTTAATTGCCTTTGCGGTGGCGGCGGCAGTGGGCATTTTCTTTGGATTTTATCCCGCCAAAAAAGCCGCCCAACTAGACCCCATTGAAGCCTTGCGGTATCAATAGCAAAAAATCCACGGTCAACGCCAATTTTTTTTTAAAAAAGGATTAAAAAAACGCAAAACAAGGTAAAATATTTTTAAGTCCTTGATTTTGATTGACTTTTTTTGTTTTTTAACGTATAATTGTATGAAAATAAATCCCGAATCCCGAATCCCGAATCCCGAATCTTCGGATTTTCGGTTCATAGAAGACAATAAAATTAGTTTTTTAATTACTTTTTACAATCAAAAAGAATATATTCACAATGCTTTAAATCATATTTTAAAAATTAAAATTCCAAATGGCTTTCAACGTGAAATTTTAATTGGCGATGATGGCTCTCATGATGGCAGTTTAAAAATCTTTCAACATTATTTGAATCAATACCCGGAAATTCAATTATTCCAAATTTCACGCAATCAAAATCCAACTTATTCTATTGAAGAGCGCGCAAGTTTTAATCGCCTTAATTTATTAAAAAATGCGCGTGGAAAATACTTTTTAATTTGTGATGGCGATGATTTTTTTCATCATACCGATTTTTTATTGTCCGCCATTCCTATTTTGGAAAATGATTCTCATTTGTCCGTTTTTTTATTTTGTTTTCATTGTCTTTTGCCTAATCATCAAATTGAACCGTGTATCATTCCTAATTTAAAAGAAGGCAAACAAAGCGGAAGAAAATATATTCAAAACAATAATTATATTCACGCCAGCGCCGCAATTTACAAAACGCCCAATCCAAAAGAATTGGATTTTTTAATCAAAATGAATTCTTTTGATGACAATCATATTTTAATTTCTTTTTTAAACTTTGGACAAATGTATTTTAAAAAAGAATTTATTTATACTTACAAAATCCACGGAGGACTTTGGCAAACCTATTCTCCAAGCGAGCAAATTTTAAGAAATGCATTGAGTTTTGGTTTTTTATCGTTTTATTTTCCAAAATACCAAGATGATTTTAAAAAAAGATTTTTTAATGATTTAAATTTTGTTTTTCATAATCGCGCTATTTATTTAAACGAAAAAGCCGATTTTTATTTTCAATTATGCCAAAATGAACCTTATTATTTTGTTTACGATATTTTGCGTTTTGATGATTTAAGTTTAAATCGCCAAAAAGAAATTAAAGATTTTTTTAAAATTCCTTTCTTTGAAAAATTAAAACAAAACGTTTTGCATTTTAAATCAACATTCAAACAAAATTTAAAAAACAAAAAAACAAAATGCATTCATTTTGTGGGTCAACATTTTCCAAATTTAAAAAAAATAATTAAAAAAATTTTATATTAAAAAAAATTTAAACCATTTTTTTTAAGAAAACATTTTTTCCAGTTGGGCAATTTCATTTTGATTCAATTCCATATATTTCCCGCGTTTTAAGCGCGGTGGCAAGCGCAAAGTGCCAAAACGCGTGCGGATTAGGCGCGAAACGATTAAACCTTGGGATTCAAACAAACGCCGCACTTCGCGGTTGCGCCCTTCTTCCAAAACCACGCGATACCAACGATTAGCGCCTGTTCCGCCCAAATCATCCAAACTTAAAAATCGGGCAAAACCATCTTCCAACATCACGCCTTTTAAAAGATTTTCGCGCGCGCTGTGCGTTAATTCGCCCAAAATGCGCACGCTGTATTCGCGCTCCCAACCAAAAGAGGGGTGCATCAAGCGATTGGCCAAATCGCCAGAAGTGGTAAAAAGCAACAAACCCGAAGTGTTAAAATCCAAACGCCCGATGTTAATCCAGCGCGCACTTCGCAAGCGCGGCAAATGCGCAAAAACGCTTGGGCGATTTTGCGGGTCACGGCGCGAGACAATTTCGCCTTCCATTTTGTGGTAAATCAAAAAACGCGCGCGTTGCTGCACGCGCGATTGTTTGATTTCAACCAGTTTGCCATCAATTTTAACTTTGTCCGTTGGCAAAACTTTGTCGCCCAAATTGGCTTTTTTCCCATTGATTTGAATGCGGCCGGCTTTCATCCATTCTTCAATGGTGCGCCGCGATGCAATGCCTTTTTGCGCCAAAACTTTTTGTAAACGCGGCATTTCATCCACATTCAAAACCTTGTTTGGGCGTTTTTTAAAATATTTTTTTCCTTTAACAACAGGCGGCGCGGCATTTTCATTTTGAAATTTTTTTGGCGTTGACCGTGGAAAATCACGTTTTTTGCGATTTTCCACGGTCAACGTTAATTTTTTTTGGTTTTTCATTTTGAAAGCGCCAACATCAACGTATTCACACGTTTCACAAAACCGGCTGGGTCTTCCAACTGCCCGCCTTCTGCCAAACTGGCTTCTTCAAAAAGCAAGGTTGCCCAATCGTTAAAATGAGCGGTTTCGGTTTTCAAACGCAAAACGGCTGGATGATTGGGATTGATTTCCAAAATCGGTTTAAAGTGCGGCGCGGCTTGCCCTGCCGATTTTAAAATTCGCGCCAAATTGCCAGACGGATCAAATTCGTCAGAGACCAAACACGCCGGCGAATCCGTTAAACGCAAAGTCAAGCGCACTTCTTTGATTTTTTCATTCAAAACTTCTTTGATTTTGGCGAGCAATTCTTTGAAATCATCTTCGGTTTTGCTTAAATTTTCTTTCTCAGACTTGTCTTCCAAATCGCCCAAATCCAAGCCGCCTTTGGTAACCGATTGCAATTTTTTGCCATCAAATTCATTCAAATGCGCAACCAACCATTCATCAACGCGTTCGGTTAAAAGCAAAACCTCAATGCCTTTTTTCTTAAAAATTTCCAAGTGCGGGCTGCCTTGCGCGGCTTTTAAGGTTTCGGCGGTTAAGTAATAAATTTTGTCTTGCCCTGCTTTCATTCGCGCAATGTAATCGGCAAAAGAAACATTGGCTTCATCGCTTTGGGTGCTTTGAAAACGTAACAATGCGGCAATTTTGGCTTGATTGGCAAAATCTTCGCCCACGCCTTCTTTTAAAACCGAGCCAAATTGTGCGTAGAATTTTTTGTAATCATCGGGTTTGTTTTTTGCCAAATCTTCCAACAAAGCCAACACGCGGCGCGTGGCACCTGCGCGAATGGCATCAATATCGCGACTTTCTTGCAAAATTTCGCGCGAAACGTTCAAAGGCAAATCGGCAGAATCAATCACGCCTTTAACAAAACGCAAATAAAGCGGGAGCAATTTTTGCGCTTCATCCATAATAAAAACGCGTTTGACATAAAGTTTAACGCCGTGTTTGGCGTTTCTGTCCCACAAATCAAAAGGCGCGTGTTGCGGCAAATACAAAAGCAAGGTGTATTCTTGCTTGCCTTCAATTTTGGCGTGCGTCCAAGCCAGCGGATTTTCAAAATCGTGCGCCACGTGTTTGTAAAAGGCTTGGTATTCTTCATCTGTGATTTCATTTTTGGCGCGCGCCCACAAGGCGCTGGCTTGATTCACCGTTTCATCTTCGCCCGTTTTAACGGCTTTGTTGTCTTTGAACTCTTCCTTTTCCATCACAATGGCAATGGTGATGTGGTCGGAATATTTGGTGATGATATTTTTCAAAGTCCAAGCATTTAAAAATTCGTTTTCCGATTCTTTTAAATGCAAAACCACATCGGTGCCGCGCGTTTTTTTGGTGGTTTTTTCTACGCTAAATTCCCCTTCGCCTTTGGATTTCCACAAAACCGCTTCATCTTCTTTTAAACCCGCGCGGCGCGAAAAAACTTCCACTTCATCGGCAACAATAAAGGCAGAATAAAACCCAACGCCAAATTGCCCAATCAAATGCGCATCTTTGGCGGCATCGCCCGTTAAAGATTCAAAAAACTCTTTGGTGCCAGATTTGGCAATGGTGCCCAAATGTTTCACCGCTTCATCCATGGATAAACCGATGCCGTTGTCTGAAATGGTAATGGTGCGTTTTTCTTGGTCGTAAGCCACGCGGATTTTAAAATCGGTGGATTCTTCAGAAAGCGCTGGATTATTTAAACTTTCAAAACGCAATTTGTCGCAAGCATCCGATGCGTTGGAAATCAACTCCCTTAAAAAAATCTCTTTGTTGGAATACAAAGCGTTAATCATCAAATGCAAAAGTTGCTTGACTTCGGCTTGAAAACCCAATGTTTGTGCGCTCATAAATGTCCTTTTTTAAAAATAATGAAGGTATATGAAACCGTTTTGCTTTTTTTCAAGTTTTAAAATACAAAAATGGCGGATTTTTGCAAAAAAAGCCAAATTTTGCAAAAATTCCACGGTCAACGCTTTTTTTTATTTTTTGATTTTTTATTTTTGAATATGCAAAGACGCCGCTTTCTTTTGTCTTCTCTTGCAGCGCTTGTTGCGCTTCCTGCATACGCTGCGCCCAAAAAACAAAACAAAAAGAATAAAAAAACAACCTCCAAAACGCCAGCCAACCAAAATAAGAAAAAAAACAAGGCCAAAATGGCCAACGCACCCCAAACTTTTAATGTGGCAACGCCCGAAAAAAGCATTATTGACCAAGAAATCAAAGGCGCAACCACCGACCATTTGCCGCCTTTAAAAGCACCCAATCCGCCCGATTCTTTTCGCACATTTGAATGCGCTTATCTTTTTGAAATGCCAGAAGAATCAGGCAAGGTGGAAGTGTTTTGTCCTTTACCGCAAAATGTTGTGCGCTACCAAATGCCACAACAACTAGAATGGATGGGACAAGTTCAAGCCAAAATCACACAAAATGTTCAAGCTCAATTTTTGCAATTAAGTGCGCCGCCTTCTGGTTTTTTCAAATCCAGTGCGCGCGGCAAAATCAACATTTTAAGCACCGCCCAACTTGCCAAGCGACAATTGGATGTTGCCAAACGCACTTTTGCACCTGAAATAGAATATATTTTGCGCGAAAATTTAAAAGAAACCGCCATGATTCCCACGCACGGCAAGGTGCGCACATTGGCATTGCAAATTATTGGACGCATTCAAGACCCATTGGCACAAAGCAAAGCCCTTTATGATTGGTTGATTCACAACGCCAAATTTTCCGACAATGCCAAAATCAATGGCGCCAAAGCCTTAATTGATGCGCAATTTTATGCCGGCAGTGCTTTTGATTTAAGCGCTTTGTTTGTGGCGCTTTGCCGCTCCATTGGCATTCCCGCGCGCAGTGTTTATGGTTGGCGCGTGGGAAAATCGCAAATTGTGCCCAACTTGCCTTTATCCGATAGTGTGCGCAGCGAATTTTACATTCCCGGTTATGGCTGGATTGGCGTTGATTTGCATTCGGTTTTGGAAGGCAAAACTTTATCCAGCAATGCCAACTTGCCCAAACTCTTTTTTGGTTTGTGGGAAAACAATTTTTTGATTTTTCATTGGGGCGAAGATGTTTTGGAAAATGAACTTGTTTTCACCACACCTTTTGCGCTTCACAACCAAAAACGACTCCCGCATTTTGTTGCGGCGCCCACTTTCCGTGAAATTTAAATTTTTTTCAAAAAAAATGCGCGTTGACCGTGGATTTTTTTTGTTTTTTTCTTTATTTTCTTTATCTTTTTCTTCATTTTGTTTGGCGCAAAATCGCATTGTATCCACCAATTTGTGCATAGATTATTTGCTGATTGATTACGTTCAAAATCAAAAATTAAATCCCAATCGCATTATTGCGTTATCGCCTTTTTATAAAAAATACAATCAAATTTTTTTGTATGACTTTCCAACCCATTCTGGTTCAATAGAATCTATTTTTTATTTAAAACCTGATTTAATTTTAATGGGCGCATTTGATTCTTTCCAAAAAAAACAATCTTTAAAAAAATTAGGATTAAACATTCAAACCTTGCCTTTTCCACAAAATTTACAAGAATTAAAACTTTTGGAAAGCGCATTTTTAAACGCTTTAAACTTGCCGCAAAATCTTTTAAAACCAAAAACTTTGCCTGTTTTGTCATCTTTGCATTCCGCCCAAAAAGCGCGCGTTTTGTTGTTGGGCGCCAATTTTATTGCCACCGGAAAAAACACTTTTGAAAATGATTTAATCCAGCATTTTGGTTTTCAAAATGCGGTTGATTTTGATGGTTTTCATGTTTTTTCATTGGAAAAAATTGTGCTTCATCCGCCCGATTTTTTGATTTTTACAACGCCTCTTGCCAACAATTCTTTGGCAAGCGATCGTTTGAATCATCCTTTTTTGAAAAACATTCCCACACTTTTTTTAAACGATTGGCGTTTGCAATGCGCAGGACCTTGGTCGCTTAAAATGTTAGAAAATTTAAAAAAATAAAAGGTTGACCGTGGAAAATCATCGTTTTGGACTTTTTGTTTTGTTGTTTGTTTTCCTTGTGGTTTTGGCATTTTGTTCTCTTTTGACAGGCGATGTGCCCTTATTGGAATTATTACAATCTTCCCATTTTTCAGATTCTGCTTGGATCATTCTTTGGCAATTGCGTTTGCCGCGCACTTTGTTGGCCATAGAAGTAGGCGCAGCTTTGGCTTTATCGGGTGCGGCTTTGCAAAATTTGGTTCACAATCCGCTTGCCGACCCTGCTTTAACCGGCGCATCGCAAGGTGCCGCACTTTTTGCCGCTTTGGTGTTTTATTACGGTTTTTTGTCCCAATTGGGCATTTTTGCCTTGCCTTTGGCCGCTTTCATTGGCGCGGGATTTTCCTTGTTGCTGCTTTTCTTTTGGGCAGGATTTTTATCTTCTAACCAACGCTTTGCCCCAGAATCCTTTATTTTGGCAGGTTTGGCGCTTTCTACATTAAGCGGTGCTTTGTTGGGCGCCGTATTAAACTTTGCGCCCAATCCTTTTGCCATGCAAGAATTGGTATTTTGGTTAATGGGTTCGCTCTCAGAGCGCACAACACAAGCACTTTATTTTTTAACACCCGCTTTAATCATTGGCGCTTGGGGAATTTTTTCTGCCCGCCATTTTTTATCCGCTTTGAGTTTGGGCAGCCATGGCGCACAAAGTTTGGGCTTTTCCGTTGGCAAAATGAGCATGCTTGTTGTGTTTTATTCGGCTTTGTTGGTCAGCGCATCGGTTGCAACGGCGGGTTCAATCGGTTTTGTGGGTTTAATCGTGCCGCATATGGCACGCAAAATGTTTGGTGAAAATCCATCTCAAATGTTATTGCCTTCGCTTTTGTTGGGGGCTTTGTTGGTTTTGTTGGCCGATATTTTGGTGCGTTTGTTGCCCGGCGAAGAATTAAAATTGGGCATTCTCACATCGCTCATTGGTGCGCCTTTTTTTGTATTTTTATTATGCCAAACACACAAAAACCGCTTTTAATTGCCGATCATCTTCATGTAAAAAATCGTTTAAACGGCATTTCTTTTGAGCTAAAACAAGGCGAAATTTTGGGCTTAATGGGCGAAAATGGCGCTGGAAAATCCACTTTGTTGTCCGCTTTAAATGCCTTTATTCCATTTTCCGGCAACATTTTGTTGTCGCAACAAAATTTATTACACATCCCGCCTGTTGAACGCGCACAAAAAATGGCGATGATTTTTCAAACACCTTTTGTGGCTTGGAATTTATCCGTTTGGCAAACCGTGGCTTTGGGACGTTTACCTTGGCAAGATCAAAATCAAGAAGCAATTCAAAATGCTTTAAAAATCAATGGATTGGAACATTTATCGCTGCGCAAAATAGCCCAACTGTCGGGCGGCGAAAGAGCGCGCGTTTTAATTGCTCGCGCATTTGCAGGTAATCCGCAAATTCTTTTGGCAGACGAACCTTTTGCGCATTTGGATGCGTTTTATCAAAAAAAATTAGTGGAAATTTTTCAACAATTTGCACAAAGCGGCAAAAGTATTATTGTGGCATTGCACAATTTGCGTTTGGCTGAAAAATTATGCCAGCGCATTTTGCTTTTAAAAAACGGCCATTTCATTGCGCAAGGTCAGCCAAGTTTGGTTTTCAATGATTCCAATTTAAAAAAGGCTTTTAATTTAAATAAAAATGAATTTATTTAATTTTTTATTTTTTAATTCAATTAAAAAAATCCACGGTCAACGTAAAATTTTTTTGAAAAAATAATCAGTCGACCGTGGATTTTTTTAAAATAAAAACAAACTATTTTTTAGGAAAACGAATGGCGGCTTGTGCGGCTGCCAAACGCGCAATCGGCACGCGGAAAGGCGAACAAGAAACATAATTCAACCCCGCGCGGTGGCAAAATTCAACGGAAGAAGGATCACCGCCGTGTTCGCCACAAATGCCCAATTTAATATCGGGGCGCGTTTTTTTGCCCAATTCCACCGCCAATTCCACCAATTTGCCCACGCCTTTTTGGTCAATGCGCGCAAAGGGATCCGACTCAAAAATTTGCCGCGAATAATACGCATCCAAAAATTTGCCCGCATCATCACGCGAAAATCCAAAGGTCATTTGCGTTAAATCATTGGTGCCAAAAGAGAAAAATTGTGCTTCCTTGGCAATTTCATCCGCCGTTAAAGCCGCACGCGGCAATTCAATCATCGTGCCGATGAGGTATTCCAACTTTTGACCGCTTTCTTGAATGCATTGTTCGGCGGTTTCCACCACAATTTTTTTCACATAAGCCAATTCTTTAATTTCCCCAACCAAGGGAATCATAATCTCCGGCACAATGTGCCAATTGGGATGGCGTTTTTGAACAGCAAGCGCGGCTTGAATAACCGCGCGCGTTTGCATTTTGGCAATTTCCGGGTATGTGACCGCCAGCCGACATCCGCGATGCCCCATCATTGGATTAAACTCGTGCAAAGAAGCAATCACGTTTTTCAACGTTTCAACGCTAATGCGCATTTCTTTTGCCAAAGCAAGAATATCCTCTTCATTGGTGGGCAAAAATTCATGCAACGGTGGGTCCAAAAAGCGAATGGTTACCGGCAAACCTTCCAAGGCTTCATAAAGCGATTCAAAATCGCCTTGTTGCATGGGCAACAACTTGGCAAGCGCTTTTTCACGTTGTTCCAAGGTTTTGGAAACAATCATTTCGCGCATGGCGGCAATGCGGTCGGCATCAAAAAACATGTGTTCCGTGCGGCAAAGCCCAATGCCTTCTGCGCCGAATAATCGCGCTTGTTTGGCATCCGAAGGCGTATCGGCATTGGTGCGCACTTTTAAAGTGCGGTATTTGTCTGCCCAATGCATCAAACGGTCAAAATTGCCACTAATGGATGCGGCAACCGTTGGAATGGCATCGCCGTAAATCAAGCCAGTTGAGCCATCCAAAGACAAATAATCGCCTTCTTTATAAACTTTGCCGTTTAGGCGGAACGTTTTGTTTTCTTCATCCATTTCAATGGCGCCGCAACCCGAGACGCAACAAGTGCCCATTCCGCGCGCCACCACTGCCGCGTGGGAGGTCATTCCGCCTCTGACGGTTAAAATGCCTTCGGCGCAGTGCATGCCTTCAATATCTTCGGGCGAGGTTTCTAGCCGCACCAAAATTACTTTTTCTTTTTTGTTATGCACCCAATCGGTGGCATCTTGGGCGGTAAAAACAATTTTGCCGCAAGCAGCGCCCGGAGAAGCCGGCAAAGCTTGCCCAATTGGCACGGCTTCTTTTAAGGCTTTTGAATCAAATTGCGGATGCAAAAGCGCATCCAATTGTTTGGGGTCAATCATCAAAACGGCTTCTTGTTCGGTAATCATTCCTTCCTCTACCAAATCACAAGCAATTTTTAAAGCCGCTGCCGCCGTGCGTTTGCCATTGCGCGTTTGCAACATAAAGAGTTTGCCTTCTTCAATGGTAAATTCCATATCTTGCATATCTTTGTAGTGCTTTTCCAAACGCGCCACAATTTCTTCAAATTGTGCATAAACTTCTGGGTTTTCTTCTTTTAATTGCGCAATGGTTTGCGGCGTGCGCACACCGGCGACCACATCTTCGCCTTGGGCATTCATCAAATATTCACCAAACAAGCCTTTTTCACCCGTTGCTGGATTACGCGAAAATGCCACGCCCGTGCCAGAAGTGTTGCCCATATTCCCAAAAACCATTTCTTGCACATTCACCGCCGTGCCCCAATCGCTGGGAATATCATTCATGCGGCGATAATAAATGGCGCGCTCATTGTTCCAACTGCGGAAAACGGCTTTAACCGCGCCCATCAATTGTTCTTTGGGGTCGGATGGAAAATCTTTGCCAATTTTGGCTTTGTATTCGGCTTTGAAGGCTTGTGCCAATTTTTTTAAATCATCGGCATCCAAATCGGTATCTTGCGTGACACCTTTGGCGGCTTTCAAATCGTCAATTAAGGTTTCAAAATACTTTTTGCCGACTTCCATCACCACATCGCTATACATTTGAATGAAACGGCGATAAGAATCATAAGCAAAGCGGCGATTATTGGTTTTTTCGGCAAAACGCTCCACCACTTCATCATTTAAACCCAAATTCAAAATGGTATCCATCATTCCGGGCATCGAAGCTCTTGCGCCCGAGCGCACGGAAACCAACAAGGGATTATCCAAATCCCCAAATTTTTTGCCTGTGAGCGCTTCCAATTGATGGATATTTTCCATAATTTGCGATTCAATATCGGCGCTGATTTTTTCGCCATCGGCATAATATTGCGTGCAAGCCTCGGTGGTAATGGTAAAACCGCGCGGCACCGGCATTCCCAAACGCGTCATTTCCGCCAAGTTGGCGCCTTTGCCGCCAAACAAATCTTTGCGCGAACCATCGGCATCTTTAAAGAGATAAACAAATTGAGTCATAACCAAAAACGCTCCGAAAAAGACAAAAAAACTTTGCAAGGTTAAGCGAGCTTGCCCTTTTGGTAAAGAAAAAATTGTTTGTTTTTTTTGATTTTTAAACTTTTTTTCAAAAAATTTTCAAAAAAAATAAGCGTTGACCGTGGAAAATTTTGTTTTTTTAAAAAACAAAAAAATCACAAGGTTTACACATTAAAAATGTGTCAAACTTGCACAATTTTGAATGATTTTGATTGATGAAAACTTCAAACCACATCCAGCGCGGCAAAATCATTGCCATTGTTTCCTTAGTTTTGGGCACATTGCTTGGTTGGATTCCAATGTTGGGCTTGTTGAAAATTGCGGCGTTGATTTTAATGATCTTTGCCGTTTTAAACATTGCCAAAACATCCAAAAGTCCCGTCTTGTTTAAGTCGTATATTTTGATGTGCTTGTGCGACATTCTTTGCGTGTTTTTCAACTTTTTCGCGCTGGCAAGGCCAATTGTTATCACCTTGCTATTTTTTTTCGCGCAGGCAATGCCAATTGTTATCGCCTTGATGATTTTAATTTTCACCATTGTCTACATTTATTTTGGCTACAAATATTACAAAGAAATGCGCAACATCAGCGGTGTGGCGCTTTTTTTTCACTGCTTTATTTGTCGGGCGATGGGTTTATTTTTAATCCCTATAAGCCTTGGGATTTTTGCCTTCAACACCACAATTTCGGAATGGTTGGCTGCAATTTCTGGAATTGTTTATGGCATCAGCATGATTTTGGAATTGGTGGCGTGGATCACTTTAAAAGAAGTGAAAATTTTGGGCGCAGATTTTACCCACACCGAAGCGATTGCCAACGATTCACCGCCCAAAACAGAATAATTTAAAAAAAAATAAGACGTTGACCGTGGAAAATTTTAAAATCCACGGTCAACGTTTTATTTTTTTGAAAAATCACAATGGCAAGCATTCTCAACCCTTTAACTTTTCCGCTGAACCAACACGCTTTAATTGAAGCCTCTGCCGGCACAGGCAAAACGTGGACCATCGCCGCGCTTTATGTGCGCGCCATTGTGGAAAAAAATTGCAATCCGCAAGAAATTTTGGTTTTAACTTTTACCAATGCGGCCACTGCCGAACTTAAAAATCGCATTCGCTTGCGTTTAATTGAAGCCGCCTTGGCTTTTGAAGGCAAAGAAACGGACGATTTTTTAAATTCGCTCATCCAACAACATCCGCTTGAAACACACTCGGAATGCGCTTTAAAACTGCGTTTGGCGGCACAAGTGATGGACGAAGCAGCCATTTTCACCATTCACGCCTGGTGCAAGCACATTTTGCAAAACGGCGCACTTTTGGCCGGCATTCCTTTTGAAGTTGATTTTATTGATGAAAGCCAAAAAAAACATTTGGAATACGAAATAATTTGCGCTTATTGGCGCATGTTTTATACGCATTTAACAAGCAATGAAATTCAACTTATTTTTAATTTTTGGGAAACACCGCAAGAATTGCATTCTAAAATTCAAAATTTATTAAACAACAAAACTTTAATCCATTTTAATTTTGAAAATAAAAAATTTTTAAACCCACAACAACTTATTTTAAATTATCAAAATCATTATCAAAAAATTCAACAAGAAATAATTCAAAATCAAAACATTTTGGAGGATTTTAAAAGTTTTTTAAAAAACGCCAAAGAAAATGATTTTTTTGATAATCGCAAATTAAACAAAACCGTATTTCCAAAATGTTTGAATTTAATTGATTCTTTAAAAGATGGAAATGCCGATGTTTTATTTGAAAAAACTTTTGAAGAAAAACTCTATAAAAATAGTTTAAAACATATTTTTAAAGAAAATAACGAAATTCTTGAAAACATTCCTGCTTTAAATTTATTTGAAAAATGGAAAGAAGAATTAAACAACAATGAAGTAAATTTTAAAAAAGAAATTTATTTGCACGTTTTTCATTATTTGAATCAAAAAATAAACAAAAATTACCAAGAAGAAAACCAACAAGACTTTGATTCTTTATTGATAGAATGCCACAATGCTTTAAAAAGCAATCCTCAAATGATTCATTATTTACAAAAAAAATTCCCTTACGCTTTAATTGATGAATTCCAAGATACCGATCCCATTCAATGTTCTATTTTTGAAATGATTTATCCATTGAATCAAAATAAAAATACTTTAATTTTAATTGGTGACCCCAAACAAGCCATTTATTCTTTTCGTGGTGCCGATGTTTATTCCTATTTGAATATACGCCAAAAATTAAAGGAACATATTTATACTTTAAAAACCAATTACCGTGCCATACCTGAAATTATTGAAACCACTAATTTATTATTTGATAATGCAGAAAAAAATTTAAATCAAGGTGCTTTTGGATTTAAAAAAGAAAATACAAATAATTTGCCTTTTGAATCGGTTTATTTTTCAAAAAACAATGAAAACAAACATTTAAAACAAAATCACAAAAATATTCCTGCCTTAAAATGTTTTTATTTTGAAGAAGAAAACAATAAAGATAAAGATAAAAAAAATATTCAAGAAATTTTGGCAGAAAATTGTGCACATTATTTGGCACAATTATTAAAACAAAAAACCTATTTTGATGAAAACAAAAAAACTTTTATGCCCAAAGATTGCGCCATTTTGGTTAATAGTGCTAATGAAGCCCAGATAATTAAAGGCGCATTACAACAATACAACATTCCTTCGGCTTATTTATCCGAAAAAGAATCAGTTTACAAACAAAAAATTGCCCAAGAATTGTATTTTGTTTTGGATGCCATTTTAAATAGAACAGAAAGAAAAATAAACACCGCATTACTCACGCAAATTTTAAATGTCGATTATGCACAAATTCAAGCCATTCAAAACGATGAAGATTTATTAGAAAACACATTCAATCAATTCCAAAATTATGCTTTAATTTGGCAGAAAAATGGCATTGAAACTTTAATTCACAAATTATTATTTGATTTTAATACCATTACACAATGTTCACAACGTGTTTTAACGGATATTCGTCATTTGGCAGAATTATTGCAAATTCAAAGCAATCAATTCAATAGCCAGCAAGATTTATTAAATTATTTTAATTTTAAAATCAATCATGAAGATTCTCAAACAAACGCATCGGATGAACAAATCATGCGTTTGGAAACGGATGAAAATATTGTTCCCATCATTACCATTCACAAATCAAAAGGGTTGGAATATCCTTTTGTGATGATTCCTTTTTTAAACAAACAACAAAAAAATAACCATTCTTATCCTTTGCGTTTTCATAATCAACAAAATCAATTAACATTTTGTTGGAATGAAAAAGATGAAATAATCAATCAAAAAATAAAACAAGAAGAAATTTTGGAAGATATTCGCAAAATCTATGTTGCGCTCACACGTGCAAAATATGCTTTGTGTTTGGGTATTTACTTGCCTCTCCAAAAAGAGACACAAAAAAAATCCGCTTTTGATTATTTAATCACACCATTTAAAAAAGAAAATTTAAAATCAACCTTACAAAATTGGTGTGAAAATTTAAATCAAAAATATCCGCAATCGGCATTTGCAGAAGAAGCCCAAACAGAATTAAAACATTTCACTTTACAACAAGATCTAATAACAAATAAAACCAATAAAATTGATGAAAACAAAATTTTAAGCATTAAAAATTACAAAAACGATTATTATTTTATTGATAGTTTTAGCCGTTTAACGCGTTCTTTGCATCAAAATTATTTTTTTCAATCAGAAAATAATTTTATTGATGAAAATGAAAACGATGAAAATAATAAAAATAAAGAATTTACATTTATCCAACAATTTAAAAAAGGAGCAGAATTTGGCAATCAAATTCACAAAATTTTTGAAGATTTAATTAAAAATAAAAATGCAATTTTTGATTCAGAAAAAAATGATTTTATTTTTGAAAAAGAAGAAAATAAAATCTACAAAAATTGGTTTAAAATGCTTTGTGAAAATAAACTACCCATTCAAGAAAACATCGCTTTGAAAGATTTAAATCCACAATGTGTTCAATCAGAAATGGAGTTTCATTTTCCAGTGCCAAAAATCAATTTAAACCAATTGGAATTGATTATTCAAAATTTTATTTTGCCTTCTCAACCGCGTTTAAAAATCAATCAAAGTTTATTAAATGGAATGCTCAACGGCAAAATTGATTTAATTTTTTCCGTTCAAAATTGTTTTTATATTGTGGATTACAAAACCAATTTTTTAGGTGAAAATATTCAAGATTACAATCAAGAAAATATCCATCAATGTTTTTTAGAAAATCGTTATGATTTGCAAATGGCGATTTATTTAATCGCTTTGCATCGTTTTTTAAAAAATCGCCTTCCCAATTATTCACCCGAAAAAAACATCGGCGGCGCAATTTATTATTTTTTGCGCGGCGTGGAAAATCCCAATACGCGCGGTTTTTTTGTATTTAATCAAGTTGCACCTTTTTTAAAGCAAATTGACCAATTTTTTACATAAACAACAAAAATCATCACAAAACATTGCAAAAAAATTGACAACAATAATGTTTTTTTCCATGGTCAACCCGAAATTTTTTTGAATGGAGTTTAAATGAAACGCACTTTGAGAGTTTTTCTCACTTTTTTTGCGGTTTTTTTAACCTTGTCTTTCGCCATTGATGATGCGCAGGCGCGCCGTTTGGGCGGCGGACGCTCATTTGGCATGCAACGCCAAATTACCAAATCGCCCGCGCGTCAAAATCCGGCACAAAATCAAGCCACGCAACCCCAAAAAAGTTGGGCAGGACCTTTGGCAGGACTTGCGGCTGGTTTGGGTTTGGGAATGCTTGCCTCCCACTTGGGGCTAGGTGAAGGCTTTGGCAGTTTGTTGTTAATTTTGCTTGTCATCGGTGCGGTCGTTTTTGCTTTTTCCGTGTTTTCCAAAAAGAAGCAACCGCAACAGGCCTTTGCTTATGCGGCCAATAGAACAATGCCGCCTTCTTCTTTTGATAACGCACAATCTTCCTCTTCTTTGAACCATGCGGCTTTGCAAAATTTTAATGCAGAAGAATTTGTTCGCCATGCCAAAATCAATTTTATTCGTCTACAAGCCGCCAACGATGCTATGAATGCAGCGGATATCCGCGAATTTGTAGCGCCAGAAGTGTTTGCGGAAATCAAAATGGATTGGGATGAACGCGGCCATTTGCCGCAAGAAACCGATGTGCAAAATTTGAATGCCGAAGTTTTGGATGTAACCGAAGAGTCCGAACGTTATATTGTCAGCGTGCTTTTTTCCGGCAAAATCCGCGAAAACAATGCCAACCTTGAACCATTTAGCGAAATTTGGCATATGACCAAACCCAAAAATGGCGGCGGTTGGATAATTTCAGGCATTGAACAAAATCATTGATTTTTCTTTTTTAATCAAAAAATTTTTAAATAAAAAATCCACGGTCGACCGTGGATTTTTTTTATTTTGATTTAAAAACAATTCAAAATAATTTTAAAAAAAATTTTAAGTTGACCGTGGATTTTCATAATAAAAAACAATTTTTTGATGAATCCACAAAGACAATCCCATTAAAAATAATCCAAAACTAATGCGAAATAAAGCATCGCTTTCAAATAAATTTTGTTTGCCAATACCCAAATAATAAAAAATCAAATCCACCAAAATGGCGGCTGGAATTAAAGCATTATTCATAATGGCTAAAAATCCAGAATCCACCAAAACAGCGCCTTTATTCCATAATAAATAACCAATTCCAGAAGCAATGGTTCCCAAATAAATTAAAACCGCCCAAGAATTAAAATGATGAGGCAAAAAAGATGGATTGCCGAATAATAAAAACATACTTCCAGTAATAATCATTGCGCCCAAATGAAAATAACCAAAAATGGCTTTTTGATTTAAATGGTTGTTTTTTTCTAATAAAACTTTATAAAAACTTTGCCCCGCACCAAATGCCATATTGGCAACTTGAACGCATAAAAAACCTTTAAAAAAATGCGGATTAACCGAACCATATTTAATGATGGCGGCACCCAAAACACATAAAGCAATAGACCACAAATACAAAACACGAAAACGATGCGAAAATAAATCGTAAATTAAATTCACATAAAAGGGTGTAAAAATGGTAAATAAAGCAACTTCAGAAACCGATAAATAAGAAAAAGATTTATAATAAAACAAATACATTATTCCAATTTGCAAAGCGCCAATGCTCATTAGTTTTAATTTTAAATTGAGTTTTAATTTAAAATCCAAAAAAGGAATAAAAACAAAAAATGCCAATAAAACTCTAAAAAAAGCGGCAAAATAAATATCCATTTGGCCGGAAATAAAATAACCAATTAAAGGAAAAGAAAATGCCCATAAAAAAGTAACAAAAATTAAATAATTCATTTAAAAAAACTCCATTTAAAAAAAAGAGAAAATTTTAAAAAAAAATCCACGGTCAACGCAAAATTTTTTTTATCGTTGACCATGGAAAATGGTTTTTTTAAGATTAAAAATTTAGTCTAGTCTGATTGTTACAAAACATTACAAAAAAATCAGTTGAGAGTCTTGCCAAAGAGTAACTCTCAAGTTTTAAAAATAAGCCGTATCGATTTTCAACACAAAAAGGTGAAAAAATGCAGCGGCGGGAATTTTTAAAAAAGTCCGGCAAAATCATCAGCACAGCAGTTGTGGTCAATGCTTTGCCTGCGAGTCATAGCGCTTGGGCAAGGCAAACAAAAGCGCCCATAGCCAAAACCAAAACGCTTTTGATTGCATCGCACCCTTATCCTGAACGCTCTACTTTTATTCTGGCGCTGGAAAAAACAGCGCGAAGTGTCCAAAATGTAGAAGTGCGCAATTTGGAAACAATTTACGGCTTTGACACACGCACCATTGATGGCGATACCGAACGTGAGATTACGCGCCGTTTTCAGCGCATCGTTTTTTTGTTCCCCACACATTGGTTCAACATCACGCCGATGATGAAAGCCTATTTGAACGACACTTGGGGTAGCGTGGGACCGGGCTTGTGGTCTGGCAAAGAAATGCTCATTGTTTCAACAGCAGTGGGCGGCGCTTCAACTTATGGCAACAACGGTCGCATTGGTGTTGAATTAAAAGACGTTTTTTTGCCGATGAAGGCAAGCGCCTTGCATTGTGGAATGACTTATTTGGAACCTTTGGTTTTTCAAGCGATAAATAAAAACGATATTCCCCGTTATCAAGAAGCGCTCATAGAAAGGTTGGTCAATTGAATGAAAAAAATTTTAACTACTATTGCCATTTTGATTTTTCCTTTCAGCGTTTTATCGCCGGCTGTTGCTGAAAACAAAATGCAAATTTATTTGTCTTTTTCCGATGAAAAAATTCTTGTGGAATTAGCCAATAATCTGGCCACACAAGAATTTGTGAGCATGTTGCCTTTAAGGCTAGTGTTTCGCGATTATCTCGGAGAGGAAAAAATCAGCCCAAAACTTCCCAAAGCCTTGCCCAGCCAAGGTTTTGAAAATTACGATCCAGAAATTGGCGATTTTTTTTACTTTGCACCGTGGGGCAATTTAGGCATTTTTTATAACCACGCCCCCGAACCTTATCCCGGCTTGGTGCCTTTGGGAAAACTCAAAAAAACGGATTGGCAAAAAATACAAAAGCAAAAAAACGATTTTGAAATTCTTATTGAAAAGGAAGAATAAATGCAACGCAGAACCTTTAACAAATTGTTGGGCGCGGCAATTTTGGCTAATGCCTTTTTGCCATTTGACAGGGTAAACGCAACAAACACGAGTAGCGCAAATTCAAATCCGCATATGAAAGCCACGAAAAAATACACAGGAACTGCGGCGGATTTTGCCGACGCGGGTGAGCGTGTTTTTGAGCAACGCTAAAAGGAGATTGTGATGACTACGCGAATCATCTTTGCACACACTTATTTTGAAAAATCACAAGCCAATCGCGCTTTGCTCAATAGTTTAAAAAACGCGCCTGACGTGGCGCTGACCAACTTAAACGAGCGCTATCCCGATTCCAAAATTGACATTGCGCGCGAGCACGCCGATTTGGAATCGGCAGAAAAAATCGTCTGGCAATTTCCGCTTTTTTGGTATGCCACACCTGCCCTTTTGAAAACGTGGATGGATGAAGTTTTAACGCCCATTTATGCACAATCAAAATCTCCTATTGCTGGCAAAAAAGTCGCAATGGTCATCACCATTGGCGGTTCTGAAAACGATTACAAAGAATGGAACAAACCAGATGAATCCGCGATGGAGCGCATTTTGTTGCCACTTCATTTGACCATTGAAGGCGTGAACGCTCTGCCCCAAAAACCCTTGCTTTTTTACGGTGCGATTGGTGCACAAAGTGTGAATGCCGCCCTCTATTTGGATTATTTGAAAAACTTTTAAAAGAAAGGATTCCGATGAATCGCCGTAATTTTTTGAAAACTGTTTCATCAGTTGCTGCAGTTTCCGCCGCGCCTTTTTCTTTTTCCAACGCTTTTGCAAACACTTTGAAAGGAAAAACCATGCAAACTATCACTTTAACCAATGGCGTTTTAAAACCCGTTACCATGCCGATTTTGGGGTTTGGCACTTACCAAATTCCGCAGGAAAACGCTCAAAAATGCGTAGAAGATGCCATTTCTGTGGGTTATCGTTTAATTGATACTGCGCAAGCCTACTTCAATGAAAAAGGCGTGGGCGCTGCCATTAAAACCGCTTTAAACGGCGGCATTCCCCGCTCGGAATTGTTTATTGAAACCAAACTTTGGGTCTCCCACGCCAACGAATCCAAGGCACGCACGGCTTTTGATGAAAGTTTGAAAAAATTGGGCGTAGATTACATTGACCTTTACATCATCCACCAACCTTATAACGACGTTTTTGGCGCTTGGCGCGTGATGGAAAAACTTTTAAAAGAAGAGCGCGTGCGCGCCATCGGTGTTTCTAACTTTTACCCAGATGTTTTAACCAACTTTGCATTGTTTAATGAAATTAAACCGGCGATTAACCAAATTGAAATGCATCCATTTTTCCAAAAAGTGGATGAACAAAATTTAAACGAAAAATTCGGCGTAAAACTACAAAGTTGGGCGAGTTTTGCAGAAGGCAAAAACAATCTTTTCAAAAACGAAGTTTTAACCCAAATCGGCAAGGCTTATGGCAAAACCGCCGCGCAAGTGGTTTTGCGCTGGTTAATTGAGCGTGGCGTGGTGGTGATTCCCAAAACCACAAAAATTGAACGGATGAAAGAAAACTTTGCCGTTTTTGATTTTGCGTTATCCGAATCGGATAAAAGAGCCATTGCCGCTTTGGACACCAACACCACGCTTTTTATAAATCACCGCGACCCCGCCCGCATTGAATGGTTGGCGAATCTGCATTCTTAAACCCAAAATCCGCGGTAAACCTTTGTTTTTTTCAAAAAAATTTTCGGTTTACCGCGGAAAATCATCATTTTTAAGGAGCAAACAATGAATCGTCGTGAATTTTTAGGCAAAAGCGCCATTTCCGCAGCCGCTTTAACATTAGGCGGTTTGAGCAAAACGGCGTTGGCGAATAATGCCAACGCTACGCCAACGATTGCAGGCATGGAAGAAGCGCTTGCCGCCGCCAAAGCAGGTCAGCCTATTCCCGCCAAAGGTCTTGCCGCTTTTTCATCGGATTTTCATTTTGCCCCGCATTCCTTTACCCGACACGCTTTGGGCGATTCGGATATTTTGGTTGAAATTCTTTACGCCGGCATTTGCCACAGCGATTTGCATTCCGTGGCAGGTGACCATCATCCCCCGCAATATCCCTTGGTTCCTGGGCATGAAATTTTAGGACGCGTGATTGCCATCGGCAAAAACGTGAAGAAATTCAAAATCGGCGACTTTGCGGGCATCGGTTGTATGGTCAATTCCTGCGGCGAATGCGCGGCTTGCAAAGCAAGCGAAGAACAATTTTGTTTAAACGCTAAAACCGTTTTCACTTATAACAGTGCGGACGTTTTTCACGGCGGGGCGCTGACCTATGGCGGCTATTCCAACAACATTGTGCTGACTGAAAAATTCGCCATTCGCGTGCCGAAAACGGCGCACTTGGAAAAGGTTGCGCCCTTGCTGTGCGCGGGCATCACCACCTATTCGCCTATTCGTTTCTCCAAGGTTTCAGCCGGGCAAAAAGTAGCTGTGGCAGGCGTTGGCGGCTTGGGGCATATGGCATTGAAATACATGGTTGCGCTCGGCGCAGAAGTCACGGGGTTTGAC
>JBNMHE010000011.1:0-21686 GCA_050872585.1 Rhodocyclales bacterium
AAAAATAATTTGTCTTGTGTTTTAAAAATAACGGCAAATGGAAAATCGCTTCTTTTGACCGCTGATATTCCAATTGAAACTGAAAAAATGCTGCTGGATATTTATTCAACAAAATTAAAATCTGATATCATACAATTGGCACATCATGGAAGTAAATTTTCAAATTCTATTTTGTTTTTAAAAGAAGTGGGGGCAAAAAATGCCGTTGCTTCTTCTGGTTTTCAAAACAAATACCAACATCCCGATAAAATCATTTTAAAAAGATTGGAAAAAGAAAATATACAATTATGGCGCACCGATTTAATGGGACAAATTCATATTATTTTAAATCAAGAAGATTTAAAAATTAATGCTTTGCGCCAAGAACAAAAACGTTTTTGGTTTGGTTTTTAAAAATATACAATTTGAAAATTGGAAAAATTGAAAAAAAAAAAATTGTTTGTTATGATTTTTGTATCTTTTGAAAATGAAGATTGGCAATGCGTGCTTTGTTTAAACCTTTTGTTGCTGTGCTTTTGTTTTTGCTTACACCTTTTGTTTTTGCTGAAGATGTGGTGATTATTGCGCATTCTGATGTGCCGCATTTAACACCAGAATCTTTGCAAAAACTTTTTACAGGCAGAAGTGTTTCGGTGGAGGGTGTTTTGATTACGCCCATCAATGCGCAACAAGGCAGTGATTTGCGGCGTGATTTTTTAAACGATTATTTAAACCAAACCGAAGACAAATATCAGGCTTATTGGACGGTGCGCCAATTTGTGGGCAAAGGCAGGCCTCCCAGAAGTTTCAACAACAAGGACGATATTATTCATTTTGTGCGTTCCACGAAGGGCGCTGTGGGTTATTTGCACAGCAAAGATGTTCCAAGTGATATGAATGTGGTTTTGCGTAAATAAAATGCGTCTTTCTAAACTTTTTCAAATCTTTTCTATTTGCACATTTTTCTTGCTTGTTGCCAATATAATTGTGGTCGGGCAAGTGTATGTCAGTTATAAAGAATTATTAGATGCTTCCAATTCTGCGAAAAAGGTTGTGAATTTAACGCGTTCTATTCGACAAGAAAGCGCTCTTTTGGAAATGTTGGTGCGTGCTTACACTTCCACAGCAGAGCCGCGCTTTTTGATATATTACTATGAAATTGTGGGTGTGCGCAAAGGCGAAAAAGCGCCACCTCTTGATTATAACCCGGATAGTTATTGGGATTCTGTGATTGCGCGGCGCATTGAATACAAACCTTTTAAAGAAGGCGGTGTTTCATTAGAAGAACGCATGAAACGTTTGAATTTCAGCGAAGTAGAAATGCAAGTATTTGCGCGTGTTTTTAAGGCGGTAGAAAGTTTAAACAAATTGGAACATGTGGCATTTGCCGCAACGCAGGGTTTGTATGATGCCAAACAAAATGATTATGTCTCCGATGGTGAGCCAGATTTGGATTTTGCGCGCAAAATTATTTACAGCGATGAATACAACAAACGGCGCGATGATTTATCCAAAATGGAGTCCCAATTAGAACAATTGGTTGAAAATCGCACATCGCAATTGGTGGCAAAAGCGGTGAATCGTTTGCTGCATTATATTTATATTTTATTAGGCGTTTTGTTGCTTTCCATTGTTTTATTAAGTATGGCATTTATGCAAATGCGCACCAAACTTTTGCAACCGTTGATGAGTTTGCATTGGTTGGCAGAGCGCATTTCTCGCGGGGATTATTCCGCACGCGTGAAAAAAGATACGCCCATTGTGGAAATTGCCGAATTAGGTGAAATCACCAACAAAATGGCGCAATCTATTCAAGTGGATATTGAAACGCGCGAGCGCGTGCAACTTGTTTTGGAAAAAGCGCGCTCTGCTGCAGAAGATGCCACCAAAGCCAAATCCATGTTCTTGGCGAATATGAGCCATGAAATCCGCACGCCGATGAATGCCATCATCGGTATGTCTTATTTGGCTTTGCAAACCAAGTTAACCGCGAGGCAAAAGGATTATGTGGAAAAAATCCACGGTGCTGCCAAGGCTTTGTTGGGAATTATTAACGATATTTTGGATTTCTCCAAAATTGAAGCGGGCAAAATTGAATTAGACAACGTGCCTTTCCGCTTGGAAGAAGTAGTGAGCAACTCTTTGTTTTTGTTGCGCCAAAAAGCGCAGGAAAAAGAAATTGAATTGTTGTGTGAATTGAAAGACGATTTTTTGGTCAAAGGCGATGTCATGCTCATGGGCGACCCCTTGCGCTTGGGGCAAGTGTTGACTAACTTTTTGTCCAACGCGGTGAAGTTCACACACCAAGGCCATGTTTTGGTTTCGGTAGCGTGTTTGCAAAAAGAAGAAAAATCGCTTGAATTGTTGTTTCAAGTTAAAGACACCGGCATTGGGATGACTCCCGAGCAAGTGGGCAAATTGTTCCAAGAATTTACCCAAGCCGATGGTTCCACCACGCGCAAATATGGCGGCACGGGGTTGGGTTTGACCATCTCCAAAAAATTTGTGGAGATGATGGGCGGCAAAGTGAAGGTAGAAAGCGTTGCGGGCGAAGGTTCCAACTTTTCTTTTACTTGCAAATTGTTGATTTCCGACACCAAAGACGAAAAATACTTGCCACAAGTGAGCAAATTACGTGTGTTGGTTGTGGATAACCATGCTTTGGCGCGCCAAGTGTTGGTGGAAATGTTGGCGGAAATGGGCGTTGGCGCAGACATTGAAAACGGCGTGCAAGAAGCCGATAGCGGTGAAAAAGCGCACGAATTGGTGTTGCAATCTATTCAAACGGAAAAACGCTTTGACTTGCTTTTGATTGATTGGGTGATGCCGAATATGAACGGCGGCACCTTGATTGCCACATTAAAATCCGAATGCGGCATTCCGCCACCGCAAGTGGTTATCGTCTCGGGTTATGATTCTCAAGTGATTCGGGAAACCGCCAACAAATTTGGTGTGGATAATTTCTTACCCAAACCTGTGATGCCCGAAGTGTTGCGCAATGTTTTGGCACGCTTAACGGACGACGATGTGGAAAGTGGGAGCAACGTCAAAGCCAACACCGTGCGTTTGGATGGTATGCGCATTTTGCTCACGGAAGATGACCGCATCAACCAACAACTTGCTGTGGAATTGATGGAAAGCCACGGTGCCACGGTGCATGTTGCCAACAACGGCAAAGAAGCCATTGAAAAATTGGATGCCGCAGCGCCTGATTTTTACCACGTTGTTTTGATGGATTTGCAAATGCCTGTGATGGATGGCTACACCGCCGTGGGCATTTTGCGCAAAAATCCGCGTTACAACGATGTGCCGATTTTTGCGATGACCGCACACGCCATGACCGAAGAGCGCGAACGTTGCAAAGTTTTGGGAATGAATGGGCATATTAGCAAACCCATTGAACCCGATGAACTTTATACAAAACTCTCAGAAATTTACCAACCGCCTGCCGAATTATTGGCGCAAAAGAAAGATGAAGCGGCGACTGAAACCGATATTGCCGATGATGCGCCAATTTCGCAAACTCCGCGCGACACCTTGCAGTTGCCCATTGTGGATGGCTTAAACACCAAAGCGGGTTTGCGCCGCGCCGCAGGTAAGTTGGAACTTTATTCCAAAATTTTGAAGAGTTACGCCAGCGATTACGCGCATTTTTCCGAAGATTTTTCGCAATTAAAATCTTCACTCCAATGGGAAGAGATGCAACGTTTGGCGCATACTTTAAAAGGCTTGTCGGGCAGCATTGGCGCAGAAGACGTGCAACGCGCCATGGAAGGCTTGGAATTTGCCTGCAAGGAAAAGGATGAAGCAAAGGTCGATTTACTTTTTCCACAAGCGGTGGAACTTTTTGAACCCATAGTGCAAGGCATTGCCAATCATTATGGATTGAATGGCAACACCACAGAACAAAATGAAAAAAATAATGCGTTGACCGTGGAAAATCAAGCGCAATTAGAATCAAACAAACCTTTGAATGAAGAAGAAAAAGCGCTGGTTGAAAAATTGCGTCATCTTTTATCAGAAGGCGATTCGGAAGCGCAAGATTGGTGGGAAGAACACGCCGATATGTTGCGCCGCCACTTGCCGATAGAAATTTACCACCGCATTGAGCGCGCCATTTGCGATTTTGAATTTGATTTGGCACTTGAAACCATTGAACAACATAAAGGGGCATTGTAATGAGCGAAAAACCCACGATTTTGATTGTGGATGATACTCCCGCCAACTTGTCGCTCTTGACGGGGTTGTTGAAGGATTATTACCGCATCAAAGTGGCAAACAATGGCGTGAAAGCCTTGGCGTTGGCAGAAAAAGATGCTCCTGATTTGGTGCTGTTGGATATTATGATGCCCGAATTGGACGGTTATGAAACCTGCCGCCGCATGAAAAAAATGGAAACAATGGCGCACGTGCCCATTATCATTTTAACGGCAAAATCTTCCCAAGAAGACGAAGAAATGGGGTTTGAAGCGGGCGCTGTGGATTTTATCCACAAACCGATTTCGCCGCCCATTGTGATGGCGCGTGTGCGAGCACAATTGAGTTTAAAAGAATGGGGCGATATGTTGGCGGATAAAAGCGCTTGGCTGGAAAAAGAAGTGGATCGGCGCTTGACGCAAATCAACCGCTTGCAAGAAGCCTCTATGATGGTGATGGTTTCTTTGGCGGAATTTCGCGATGAATGCACGGGTATGCACATTGTGCGCACGCAAGAATACGTGCGGCTTTTGGCGCAGGAATTGTCCCGCCGCCCGAAGTTTTCTTATTTGACCAACAACAACTTAATTGAATTGTATGCGCGCTCGGCACCTTTGCACGATATCGGCAAAATCGCCATTCCCGATTCCATTTTGTTAAAACCCGGCAAATTAACTGAAGAAGAATTTGAGGTGATGAAAACCCATACCACGCGCGGTTACGACATTTTGAAGCAAGCCCACGCTTTTATGGGTGAGCAAGGTGATTTTTTAAATTGTGCGATGGATGTGGCTTTGAATCACCACGAACGTTGGGATGGCAATGGTTATCCTAATAGAAAGAAGGGTGAGGAAATTCCGCTTTCTGCGCGCATTATGTCGGTGGCGGATGTTTATGATGCCTTGCGCACGGCGCGCCCATACAAGCCGACTTTTTCAAGAGAAGAGACGGAAAAATTTATTATTGCGGGCAAAGGCAAACAATTTGACCCGGACGTCATTGATGCTTTTTTAGCGGTTTCCGATGATTTTGACGCCATTAACACCAAAATGGCTGATGCCGAAACTCAAACAGATGCACAAATTTTGTCTTAATTTTTGAAAATTTTTTTGGGTTGACCGTGGAAAAATGAAAAAAATTCTTTTTTTTAGTGCATTTTTATGGACAAATGCTGTTTGTGCCCAAGAAAATAATTATGCATTTTCGCTTTTTGGAACTTTGGGCTATGCCATTACCAATCAGCCGTATCGTTATGTTCATGTTGATGAACGCGGCACTTTGGCGCAAACTTCCAGAATTGGCGGACAATTGGATGCCCAATTTAATCCACAATGGTCGGCAACTTTGCAAGCGGAATTGCAACCTTCCACTTACAAAGAAAATCGTTATCATCCGCGGCTTTCTTGGGCGTTTTTGTCTTATCGCCCGGATAACCATTGGACTTTGCGTTTGGGCAAATTGCGCATTCCTTTGTTGATGAACACGGAAAATATGAGCGTGGGTGTTTCTTTTGTGCAACAACAACTGCCCATTGAGTTGTATTACGCTTCTCCCGTTTATGATGTAACAGGTTTGTCGTTGGCTTACAACTACAATGCTTATTGGTGGGAAAATTATTTGGGTTATGCCAATGGACATCAACGCATTTTTTTTCGTGGCGGTTTTCCTGAAAACTTGCAACCCAATGTGGCTTATTTTATGCCGCTTCAAGCCTTGGTGGCAGGTTCTACTTTAACTTGGCAAAATTTAGAAAACGATACGCGTATCAGAGCGCGCTTATTTTACGCATCAGCACGAAAACGCGGCAGCCATTCCAAAGTTTGGGCAAAAGAGCCTTCGCGTTTTGTGGAATATGCGCCTGGTGAATTTTCCTATATTCCTTTAGCCGGCTTTGATGGCGGCAAAGTTTCCAATCGCATCCGCTTGCTTTTTTTAACCTTTGGAATGACCTGGGATTTGGGCGACGATTATTTTTTAATGGCAGAAGCGGTCAAGCGTTTGGGTTTGAATGTGAATAACGGAATGGATTCTTCTGCGTTGTATGTGCATTTGAATAAACGTTTGGGCAAATGGACACCGTATGTTTCGCTGGCAGCTTTGTTTGCATCCAACAAAACGCGCCATTATTTGCATCAAATGGCAAAACCAACCGGCAGTGCTTTTTTGGACAATATGAATTTATCCAGTGCGGATAATTTATTGGCCTCGCACCAATATTCTTTTGCCTTGGGCACATCTTTTGATTTGTCGCACAATCAACGCATCAAAGCGGAATGGCTTTACACCAAAATTGGCGATTCATCGGCCATGGTTTCTGCCAAAAATACGCAAAAATACACGCACAAAGCGGTGCAAATGTTTGGGGTTTCTTACAACTTTTTGTTTGATTTTTAAAAATTTTTGAACGTTGACCGTGGAAAAATCTGCGCGTTAAACTCAAAAGCATTCTGGAAGGTGGCAATATGCAATCATTTTCTTTGAGAACAATTTTAGCAAGTGTTTTGGGCGCTTTTGGGATGAGCTGTGCTGGTGCACAAAACAGCGCCTCTTCGTCTTTTTTGACGGATTATACTTTTTCCTTTTTTGGCACAGCGGGTTACAGCATTTCGGATCGACCGTATGCTTACACCAAAATTGACCAAAACGGCACTTTTGATTCTGTTTCGCGTTTGGGGGCGCAGTTGGATGCGCAATTTACGCCGCGTTTTGGTTTAACGTTGCAAGGGGAATTGTCGGAGGCCAACAACAAGGACAATCGCTATCGCCCACAATTAAATTGGCTTTCTGTGACTTACCGCGCCAAAGACAACTGGTTGCTTCGTTTGGGCAGAATGCGCTTGCCTGCTTTGCTTTATACGCAAAATTCCAATGTGGGTTTAAGTTATGTGCAAGCGCGTTTGCCACAAGAAGTGTATGGCTTGTCGCCCACTTTTGATTTCAACGGTGTTTCCTCCACGTATTCTTGGGATTTTGCCGAGGGCATGCAAAGTTTTTCTTGGGATATTTACGGCGGAATGTCCACAACTTACCAACGCGTTTGGGTGAGAAATTCCGTTGCGGGCGGTTTCAAACAAGGAGCCAATCATATGCCGCGCCGTATGAATGTGGTTGGCACGTTTGTCACGTGGGAAGATTTAATGGAAAACAACGTGGTGCGCGCCGGTGTGCATTATGTTAGCGTGAAAGACCGCAACAATCGTGGCTTTATGAAAATACCTTATGCTTTAAAACTGCCCAACGGCATTGAAGTTTATCCGCCTGTTGGTGGCAGCCGCACCGACAAAGCCAAATTTTTGCTTTGGGGCATTTTGGCCGATTTTCACCTGGGCAAAGGTTTTTATCTGACGGGCGAATGGGCGAATCGCCTTGCCACCAATATGACAACCGGTTTGGATACTTCTGCTTTTTATGTGCAACTGCGCAAAAAAATCGGTGATTTTACGCCTTATGCTTATTGGGCTTGGTCGCAATCCAACAACAAAGCGCGCCAATTTTACAAAAAAATGAATGTGCCAACCGGCATTGCGCAAGTGGATTTGTTCAACAGCATTTCTGCCGATACCTTGATGATGGCAAACCAAAATACCTTTGCCATTGGTTCTTCTTACGATATTGGGCAGCATCATCGCTTAAAAATGGAATATGCGCATGTTCGTGTGGGCACCGCCTCTGCGTTTGTGGATGCGCGCCCGATGGACAACGTGGCACAAAAAGGCATCAATTTATTAACCGCTTCTTACAATTTTTTATTTTGAAAAAAATTTGACGTTGACCGTGGATTTTTATGGTTTCTGTTGTCCACTCGCTGGCAGCGCAACTTGATTCTGCCGATATTGCGCAAAATTTATGCGTTGATTTAACGTGTGATGCGGATAAGCAAAAAGTCTTGTCCGCTTGGCAATGGGCAAAAGAAGTTTACAAAGATTCTTGTCTTTCAACGCATGAACCAATTTTGGCGCACGCCTTAGGCATGGCATTGATGCTTGCCGGTTTAAAACAAGATGCGGAATCGCGCATTGCTGCCTTGTTGTTTGCTTTGCATGCGGTTTTGGAAAATGCTTCGCCTAAAATAGAGCGGCAATTTGGTAAAAATGTGGCCAAATTGGTTGGGGAAATGAAGCGTTTGAATCGCTTGCGTTTTGCCGCGCATGGCTTAATTGACAAAACACAAAACCCCATTGAAGCCAAAGCGCAAGTTGAAATTTGGCGCAAAATGCTTTTGGCTATGGTGGAAGATATTCGCGTAGTGTTGTTGCGTTTGGTTTCGCGCACACAAACCATGCGTTATTACGCAACTTATGCGGATGGTTGGCGTGAAGATACCGCCAAAGAAACATTGGATTTATACGCGCCTTTGGCCAATCGTTTGGGCGTTTGGGAAGTCAAGTGGGAATTGGAAGATTTGTCTTTTCGTTTTTTACAGCCTGAAACTTACAAACGCATTGCCAAAATGTTGGATGAAAGGCGCTTGGAGCGTGAAAGTTTTATAGAACAATCCGTTTTGCGCGTGCAAAATGCCTTAAAAAAATTGGGCATTGTGCATGCCAAAGTGTATGGTCGTCCCAAACACATTTACAGCATTTGGAACAAAATGCGCCGCAAAGGCGTGGATTTTAAAGAAATTTACGATGTGCGCGCCATTCGCGTGGTGGTGGATGAAATCAAAGATTGTTACGCCGCATTGGATGTGGTTCACAATTTGTGGCAAGCCATTCCCCAAGAGTTTGACGATTATATTGCGCGCCCCAAAGGCAACAATTATCAATCTTTGCATACGGCGGTGATGTGTGAAGATGGCAAAAGTTTGGAAATACAAATTCGCACTTGGGATATGCACAAACATGCGGAATTGGGCGTTGCGGCACATTGGCGTTACAAAGAAAACAAAAAAGGCAAAGCCGATTTGTATGATGAAAAAATTGCGCTTTTGCGCCATTTGCTCAATTGGAAAGACGAAGTTGCCAAAACAGAATGGGAAAACGAATACCGCCGCGCCGCTTTTAACGATAGCGTTTATGTTTTAACGCCACAAGGCAAAGTGATTGATTTGCCGCAAAATGCCACGCCTGTGGATTTTGCTTACCGCATTCATACCAGTTTGGGACATCGTTGCCGCGGTGCCAAAATAGATGGGCAATTGGTGGCTTTAAACAAAACTTTAAAAACCGGTCAATGTGTGGAAATTATTTGCGCCAAAGAAGGCGGTCCTTCGCGTGATTGGCTTAATCCCACTTTGCATTATTTGGCAACCAATAGTGCCAAACGCAAAGTGCGCGCTTGGTTTGCCAATTTGGATTTGGAAGCCACGTTGTCGGAAGGCAAAGCCATTGTTTTAAAAGCTTTGCAGCGCGCAGGACAAACGCAAACTTCCATGGAGGCACTTGCTTTTCAATTTGGTTTTGCCAAACCAAGCGATTTGTTTATTGCGGCGGCACGCGGCGAACTTTCATCCGGGCAATTTCAAAAAGTTTTCAATGCCACGCCAAGTGAAAACAATGCGCAATCTTCTGTTATTTCTCCAAGTTCCAAAAAGGAAAGTGGTGCTATTTTAATTGTGGGTGTAGGCAAACTTTTAACGCAACTGGCGCGTTGTTGTAAGCCAACACCGGGCGATGAAATTGCCGGATTTGTCACCAAAGGCAAAGGCGTTTCTATTCATCGGCAAGATTGCATTAATTTTTTGCATTTGGCCAAAATGTATCCTGCGCGTGTGGTGCAAACTTCATGGGGTGAAGAAAAAACATCCAGCATTTTTTCTAGCGATATTGTCATTGACGCGCACGATCGCCAAGGTTTGTTGCGCGATATTTCGGCTGTTTTCACCAAGGAACAAATCAATGTAACTGGCGTCTCTACGCGCACCAAACAAAACAAAGCGCATATGCGTTTCACGGTGGAGAGAAATGGCTTACAAGATTTAAAGAAAACCTTGGAACTTTTGCACAATGTGGAAGGCGTAGTTGCGGTGCGCCGAGTTTGATTTTTTAAAATGCAAAAAATCCACGGTCAACGCTTAAAAATTTTTAAATTTTCAAAAAAAATTGGCGCGGACCATGGATTTTTTTAAATTCTGCGGATAAAAACGCTATACGAATCCCCAATGGGATTGCAAAACAATTGATTTTTCAAACAAAATTCATCTACGGCTTTTTTGGCACCGGGATAAAACGCATTGAAATAATCATGAATTAAAACCATGCCGCCGCGATGAAGGCGCGGATAAAAATAATTCAAACCTGCCAAAATTGGCGCATACAAATCCGCATCAATATTGACAAAAGCAAAGTTTAAATCGGGCAAATGTTGCGCACTTTCCGGGAAAAATCCCGGCACAAAATGGCAACGTTTTAAATGCGGCATTTGTTTTTTGACCATCTCCAAAGAAGTTTCTTTGAAAATTTGCGTATTGACTTGGGACAATTCTTGTTGGGATTCAATTTTGCAATCGCGCGCATCAAAGCCGTCAAAGGTATCAAACAAATAAAAAGGGCGTTGAAAAACGCCATTGATAATTTGCGCGGTATCGCCTTGAAAAACGCCCAATTCCGCAACATTACCCGGCGTATTTTCTAAAATTTGGGCGCATTCTTTTATAAAATTTTCACGCGCAAAATGGCTGATGTGAATGTGTTCCGGATGAAAACAATTTTTATGCCAAATTTTGTGCAAAGGCACGCCTAAATTTTCAAGTTGTGCGCTGGCTTTTTGAATCCACAAATTGTAAAAAGAAGGAATAAAAACAAAGTCAAAATCCAAATCCACAATGTTTTCAACCGGCAAAACGGGAAAGGAATGCGCTTGGATATTTAAAACACCGTGCCGCGCAGAATCGCCATCAATAAAGGCTACAATTTCCATTTTTGTTAAATTTTGCGCAATTTCAATGCCCATTTGGCGCGCGCCAAAAATCACAATTTTGAAAGGAGAATAAGGTTTCATGATGTTTTCCTTTTCCACGGTCAACGCTTAAAAATTTTTAAATTTTCAAAAAAAATTGGCGCGGACCGTGGATTTGTTAAATTTTTTATTTTTTAAGAAATCGCCAGCATTTTGTCCAATGCTTTTTTTGCAAGCGCTTTGTCGCGCTCATTCACACGAATGGCATTGACGATGTTGCCTTCAAGCAAATTTTCCAACACCCAACACAAATGCTGCGGGTCAATGCGTTGCATGGTGGAGCACATGCAAACCATGGTTGCCATAAATTGTATTTCTTTGCCAAGCGGTTTCATTTCGGCTGCCAAGCGTTCCACCAAGTTTAATTCCGTGCCCACCAACCATTTGGAAGGCGCTTTGGCTTCTTTAATGGTTTTGACAATCAATTCCGTAGAACCCACAAAATCGCTGTTTTGGCAAACATCAAAATTGCATTCGGGGTGCGCAATGACGAATCCTTCTGGATTTTTTTGGCGAAACGCCTCAATTTGCGATTTTTGAAACATTTGATGCACCGAACAATGGCCATCCCAGAGCAAAATTTTGGCTTTTTTAATGGCTTCTTCTGTTAAGCCGCCGTTGGGAAAATCGGGATTCCAAACCTGCATTTCGTCCAACGGAATGCCCATTTTAAAACCTGTCCAGCGGCCCAAATGTTGGTCGGGGAAAAACAAGATTTTTTCACGTTGTTCAAATGCCCATTTGGCAATGATGGGCGCATTGGAAGATGTGCAAACAATGCCGCCGTGCTTGCCACAAAATGCTTTTAAATCGGCAGCGGAATTGATGTAAGTGATGGGCGTAAAGGTGTTTTCCACATCCAAAATATCATCCAATTCGCGCCAAGCGCGTTCCACTTTTGCCAAGTTTGCCATATCCGCCATGGAGCAACCTGCCGCCATATCGGGCAAAATGGCGGTTTGGTTGTCTGCGCTCATCATATCGGCGACTTCCGCCATAAAATGCACGCCGCAAAAAACAATAAATTGCGCATCGGTTTGCGAAGCCAATTTGGAAAGTTTTAAGGAATCTCCCGTTAAATCGGCGTGTTGATAAACATCTGCGCGCTGGTAATGGTGGCAAAGCAACACGGCTTTTTTGCCAAGTTTTTTGCGGGCGGCGGTGATGCGCTTTTGGGATTCATCATCGCTTAACCCTTGGTAATTTTGGAATGTGAGCGCCATAATAGAAACCGTTTTAAATAAATGCTCAATTATAAGGAAAAAAAGTGGATAACCGATTAAAACACACGCAACGCGCCACTTGGGTGAGCGTTTTTGTGAATACATTGCTCACACTTTTGCAAATTGCCATCGGTCTTGTGGCTCATTCGCAAGCTTTAATTGCGCACGGCATTCACTCTTTTTCTGATTTGTTATCGGATTTTTTGGTGTTGTTTGCCGCCCAAAAATCCGCCGCCGCGCCTGATTTTAAACATCCTTATGGCCACGCACGTTTTGAAACCTTGGCAACTTTGGTTTTGGGCGCCTCGTTATTTTTAATCGGTGCCATTGTGTTGTGGCAATCTTTTGCGGTTTTAATTTCGGATGCGCCTTTGACGAATCAAATCACGTGGGAAGCACCCTTTATTGCCTTTTTAACCGTGATTTTTAAAGAAGCGCTCTACCATTATTTAAAACATGTGGCATTGAAGTGGCATTCTTCCTTGCTTTTGGCAAATGCGCTGCATACCCGCGCGGATTCGGCATCTGCCGTGGTGGTTTTAATTGGTATTTTGGGCGCTTTTTGGGGAGTGACGATTTTGGATTTTATCGCCGCAACCTTGATGGGCTGGATGATTACTTATGCAGGCGCCAAACTCATTTGGGAGTCGGCTAGCGAATTGGCAGATACAGGTTTGAATGAAGAGCGCATTTTAAAAATACAAAATTTGTTGAAAAATGCCGAAGGCGTTTGCGCCATTCATAATCTTAAAACCCGCAAAATGGCGCAAAACGTGTTGGTGGAAGCGCATTTGGAAGTGGATAGTCATATTAGCGTAACCGAATCTCACCGCATTGCCGAAAACGCGCGCCAAGAGATTTTAAAAAGTGAAGAAGATGTGGTTGATGTTTTAATCCACATTGACCCGCAAGATGGCACCCAAAACCCCGATGTGGCTTACCAAAATTTGCCCAATCGCGCCCAAGTGGAAAACTTGTTGCAACCGGTTTTGCGCAATCTTAAAAATTACAAAATGATTTTGCACTATCAAAATGCGCAATTATTGGTGAGTTTGTTTTTTCAACAAGCGCTTGAGAATCAACAAGAAATTGAAAATCAACTTCAAATTTTGCTTAAAAACGCACAATGTCCCGTGCATTTATCGTGTTTTGTGGCAATTTTTGATGTGCAAATTCTTTAAACGTTTATACTTTTGCTTTTTTTTGAAAAAAATTTTGCGTTGACCGTGGAAAATTGGAGAAAACCAATGAGTGTGGATCAAGTTTTGGATATGCTAAGCGCCAATGATGTGCAGTTTGTGGATTTTCGCTTCACCGATATGCTAGGGCAATGGCACCATTTGAGCGTGCCCGCATCTGTGTTGAATGAAGATGTTTTTGAAAATGGGCAAGCCTTTGATGGTTCTTCTTTTAATGGTTGGAAAGGTGTGCAAGCCTCTGATATGTTGTTGATGCCCGATGCCAAGTCTGCTTTTATTGATCCTTTTTATGCCGATTCTACTTTGGTTTTAATTTGCACCATTTCAGACCCGGTGGATGGCACCGGCTATGACCGCGACCCCAGAACCATTGCCAAACGTGCAGAAATGGCTTTGAAAAGCAGTGGCATTGGTGATGCGGCGTATTTTGGGCCAGAGCCGGAATTTTTTGTTTTTGACGGCGTGGAATGGCAAAACAATCCCAATAGTGTTTTTTTTAAAATTCATTCCACCGAAGGCGCTTGGGGTTCAGGAGAATCCAATGGGGATTCAATGGGATTTTCCGGGCATCGTCCGGGTTTTAAAGGCGGTTATTTTCCCGTGCCGCCCGTGGATTCTTTGCATGATTTGCGCGCACAAATGGTTTTGACTTTACAAAAATTGGGCATTCCAGTGGAAGTGCATCACCACGAAGTGGCAACAGCTGGGCAATGCGAAATTGGCACGCAATTTTCCACTTTGGTTGAGCGTGCCGATTGGACGCAACTTTTCAAATATGTGGTAAAAAATGTGGCGCACCAATACGGCAAAACGGCAACCTTTATGCCCAAACCGTTATTTGGCGATAACGGAAGCGGCATGCATGTTCATCAATCCATTTGGAAAAACGGAAAAAATTTGTTTTCAGGTGATTCTTATGCAGGTTTGTCGGAAACAGCACTTTTTTATATCGGCGGCATTATCCGCCACGCCAAAGCGTTAAACGCCATCACCAACCCCGCGACCAATTCTTACAAACGCTTGGTGCCGCATTTTGAAGCGCCCGTGAAATTGGCGTATTCCGCCAAAAACCGCTCGGCATCCATTCGCATTCCTTATACCACTTCACAAAAAGCGCGCCGCGTGGAAGTGCGTTTTCCTGACCCGCTGGCCAATCCTTATTTGGCGTTTTCGGCGTTGTTGATGGCGGGTTTGGATGGCATTCAAAACAAAATTCACCCGGGCGATGCGGCGGACAAAAACCTTTACGATTTGCCGCCCGAAGAAGAAAAGGCCATTCCCACTGTGGCCAGCAGTTTAAAAGAATCTTTGGCGGCATTGAAAAACGACCATGCTTTTTTAACCAAATATGGTGTTTTTTCCGAAGATTGGCTCCAAGCTTATTGGGAATTGAAAAATGCGGAAGTTCAAAATTTAAACACGCGCCCGCATCCGGTGGAATTTGAAATGTATTATTCGCTTTAAATTTTTGAAAAAATCCACGGTCAACGCGAAATTTTTTTCAAAAAAATAAGCGTTGACTGTTGAAAAAAGCGCAACAACATTACAACATTTTTTAATTTTGAAATTTTTCAAAGAAAGTTTTTTTCATGTTTGATTTGGTTCGCAACAACAAAAAAATCGTGCAAATTTTTTTGGCGCTGATTTGCCTGCCCTTTGCCTTTTTTGGCGTGGAATCGTATATGCGTCAAGATTCTATGGGCGATGATGTGGCGCGCGTGGATGGTGAAAATATTTCGCGTTATGCTTTGGATGAAGCCATGCGTGAGGAAGAACAACGCCAGCGCGAAAACAATCCCAATTTTGATGGCGCAACGTTTCGCACTTTGGAAAATCGTCAAGTTGTTTTGAATAATTTAATCAATCGGCGTTTGTTGGCTTTGGAAATTGAACGCTTAAAAATGCTCACTTCTGATGAACAAGTGCGCCAATTGATTGCTTCCCAAGAAATTTTTCAAGAAAACGGCACTTTTTCCAATACGCGCTACACTTTGTTTTTACAAAGTCAAGGCTTAACGCCGCAACGTTTTGAAGACAATGTTCGGCGCGATTTAACCTTGCAACAAGCGGTTAATGGCTTTGTGCGTTCCAACATTGTGGCGGATTCAACCATCAACCATTTGTTGCAGTTGCAAACGGACAAACGCAGCGTTGAAACCAAAATGTTTTTGGCCAATGATTTTTTAAAAGAAGTGCAACTGCCTGATGATGCGGCAAAAAATCATTACAACGCCAATCAAAATGCGTTTTATACACCCGAGCGCGCGCAAATTGAATATGTGGTTTTTTCGCCTGAGTTGATTGCCAAAAAGACCAATATTGGCGATTCTGAAATTCAAAAATGGTATGAAGACCACAAAACGCAATTTGTTGTGCAAGAAGAGCGCCGCGCTTCGCACATTTTAATTGAAGCACAAGATTCAAGCGATGAAGCCAAAAGCAAAGCCCGCGCCAAAGCGCAAAGCATTTTAAAAACGCTTTTGAAAACGCCTGAAAAATTTGCAGAAATTGCCAAAAAAGAATCGCAAGATTTGGGTTCGCGCAAACAAGGTGGCGATTTGGGATTTTTCACCTTTGATGCAATGGATGAAAATTTTTCCAAAGCGGCATTTGTGTTGCAAAAAAAGCAACTCTCGGATGTGGTGGAAACCGATTATGGTTTTCACATTATTTTATTAACCGATATTCGTCCCGAGCGCACCAAAACGCTCAAAGAAGCCAAGTCTGAAATTACAGAAAAACTCAAAAACGAACACGCCTTGCAGTTTTTCAATGAAAATGCCGAAGAGTTTGCCAATATGGTTTATGACCAAGCAGATTCTCTTTTGCCGGTTGCTGAAAAACTCAATCTTCAAATTGAAACAACCGATTGGATTGAAAAAAATCAAACCGATCATGTTTCGCCTTTTTTAACGCCAGAAGTGTTGAAGCGTGTTTTTTCTAAGGAATCCATTGAAGAAAAACGCAATACGGAATCGTTGGATATTGGTGCCAAAACGCTGGTTTCTGCGCGCATTAAAAATTTTGAGCCCCGCGTTTTAAAAGAATTTGCCCAAGTGGAAAAAAATATTGCGCAACAACTGCGTTTGGAAGCGGCAATGGCTTTGGCAAAGCAAGCGGCATTGAAGCATTTGCAACAACCGGAAAAAGTCAAATGGGGTGAAAAATTTTCCATTTCGCGTTTTGATTCGGTGATGCACCAAACGGCGCTGCCTTTGGATGTGATTCAAGCTATTTTTGCGATGCCAACTTCCAATTTGCCGGCTTTTTCCAGCGTGGAAGTCTCCAACGCCGGCACAATGCTTTTGCGTTTAAGCGCCATTGAACACGATTTGCAACTGGATGAATTCACCCAAAACACCATGAAAACCAGTTTGAAATCCCTTTATGCCGAGCGCGATTGGGCTTTGTGGTTATTGACTTTGCGCGACAAATACAAGGTTGAAATCAACCAAGAAGTGTTAAGCAAAGAAAGTTAAAAGAAAGTTAAAAAAATCCACGGTCAACGTGAAAAAAATTTAAAAAAATTTAAAAATTAAAAAAGAGCATTGACCGTGGAAAATCGTTCCCAACTTGTTTTTTCCAACCAAGATGATGTGCATCCTGATTTGGAAAAAGTGGTTCAAAAGCACATGGCGCATTCTTTTTTAAAAATCATTCGGCGAGATAATCAACACGCATTTGAAAACGCCATGGCGATTTACCAACAATTTTTGCAATGTTCTCCCAATGCGCAATTGATTTTGGATTCTGCATGCGGTGTCGGAGAAAGTTCGGTTTTTTTTGCCAAAGAAAATCCACAAGATTTTGTGCTGGGCGTTGATCAATCGCTGGTGCGTTTAAACAAAAAAAAGCAAAATTTGCCGCCCAATTTGCATTTTGTGCGCGCGGATTTGGTAGATTTTTGGCGTTTGTTGGCGCAAAATCGCATTTTTTTAAAAAAACATTATTTGCTTTATCCTAATCCTTATCCCAAAAAAAAGCATTTGCAGCGGCGTTTTCATGCGCATTCTGTTTTTCCTATTTTGAAAACTTTGGGCGGCACTTTTGAGTGCCGCAGCAACTGGCAAATTTATATTCAAGAAATGGCCAAGGCGTTGTTTTTTTTAAGTGCGCAAAATGTGCGGGTTGAAAAATTTCAACCGCAAACCATCATCACGCCTTTTGAGCGAAAATACCTCAACAGTGCGCATCATTTGTGGCGTTGCCGCATTGATTTTTAAAAAAAATAATTCGTTGACCGTGGATTTTTTGAAAAATCCCAAGTTTTGTTAAAAAAAACGCAAAAAAAGCGCATAATGCGCCTTTTTTCTTTTTCATTTTTCCATCCGTGAAAACGCTTAAAAAATCCGACAAATTAGCCCATGTTTGTTATGACATTCGCGGTCCTGTTTTGGATATCGCCAAAAAAATGGAAGAAGAAGGGCAAAAAATCATCAAACTCAACATTGGCAATTTGGCTGCTTTTGGCTTTGATTCCCCAGAAGAAGTGCAGCGGGATATGATTCGCAACTTGCCCAACGCCGCAGGTTACACCGATTCCAAAGGTATTTTTGCCGCCAGAAAAGCCGTGATGCATTACACACAAGAAAAAGGCATCAAAGGCGTTGGTTTGGATGATATTTATTTGGGCAACGGCGCATCGGAATTGATTGTGATGGCGATGAATGCGCTTTTGAACAATGGCGATGAAGTTTTGGTGCCCGCACCCGATTATCCACTTTGGACGGCGGCGGTGAGTTTATCGGGCGGTGTGCCCATTCATTATGTGTGCGATGAACAAAACGAATGGATGCCCGATTTGGATGATTTACAAAACAAAATCACGGAAAAAACCCGCGCCATTGTGGTGATTAATCCGAATAATCCCACAGGCGCTTTGTATGACAATGCAACGCTTTTAAAAATCATAGAATTGGCGCGCCAACACGGTTTGATTGTGTATGCGGATGAAATTTACGACAAAATTCTTTATGACGGCAACACGCACACCTCAATGGCGGCATTGTCGGAAGATGTTTTAACCATTACTTTTAATGGTTTGTCCAAAGCCTATCGCTCCTGCGGATACCGCGTGGGTTGGATGGTTGTATCCGGCACCAACAAAAAATTTGCCAAAGATTATATTGAAGGGCTGGATATGCTGGCATCTATGCGTTTGTGCCCGAATGCGCCCGGACAATATGCCATCCAAACGGCTTTGGGTGGTTACCAAAGCATCAATGAATTGATTGCGCCTGACGGCAGATTCACGCGCCAGCGCGATTTGGCTTATCAACTTTTAACAGAAATTGAAGGGCTAACGTGCGTCAAACCCAAAGGTTCGCTGTATATGTTTCCAAAATTGGATTTGAACATTTATCCCATTAGCGATGACCAAGCGTTTATTGCGCAACTTTTAAAAGAACAAAAAGTGTTGTTGGTGCAAGGCACAGGTTTTAATTGGATGAAGCCAGACCATTTTCGGGTGGTTTTTTTGCCTTATGAAGATGATTTAAAAGAAGCCATCGGGCGCATTGCGCAATTTTTGAACGATTACAAAAAAAGGAACTAAAACCATGGAAAAAACAATGAAAGTGGGCTTGATTGGCATTGGCACTGTGGGCGGCGGCACGTGGAATGTGTTAAAACGCAATGCCGAAGAAATTACGCGCCGCGCCGGTTGTCCTATTCAAATCACAATGGTGGCGGACAAAAATACCGAGCTTGCGCAACAAGTGACCAAAGGGCAAGCGCAAATCACCGATGATGCTTTCGAAGTGATTAACAATCCTGACATTGACATTGTGGTGGAATTGATTGGCGGCTACGGCATTGCCAAAGAATTGGTTTTAAAAGCCATTGAAGCCGGCAAACACGTGGTCACCGCCAACAAAGCCTTGTTGGCGGTTTATGGTGAAGAAATTTTTGCTGCCGCACAAAAAAAAGGCGTGATGGTGGCTTTTGAAGCGGCGGTGGCAGGCGGCATTCCCATTATCAAAGCCTTGCGCGAAGGTTTAACCGCCAACCGCATTGAATGGGTGGCAGGCATTATCAACGGCACCACCAATTTTATTTTGTCTGAAATGCGCGAAAAATCCTTGCCTTTTGCCGATGTTTTAAAAGAAGCCCAACGCTTGGGCTATGCCGAAGCCGACCCGACTTTTGACATTGAAGGCATGGATGCCGCGCACAAAGCCACTTTGATTGCCGCCATTGCTTTTGGAATTCCCGTGCAGTTTGACAAAGCCTACATTGAAGGCATTACGGCATTGGAGTCTGCCGATATTGAATACGCCGAGCAGCTGGGCTACCGCATTAAATTATTAGGCATTGCCAAACGGCGTGAAAATGGCGTGGAATTGCGCGTGCATCCAACTTTAATTCCCAACAAACGCTTGATTGCGAATGTGGAAGGCGCCATGAATGCCGTTTTGGTCAAAGCCGATGCCGTGGGTGCCACGCTTTATTACGGCAAAGGCGCAGGTGCTGAGCCCACCGCTTCTGCTGTGATTGCCGATTTAATTGATGTGGCAAGACTTTACGATGCATCGGAAAAATCGCGCGTGCCGCTTTTGGCATTCCAACCCGATGCGCTTTCCAACTTGCCGATTTTGCCCATTGGCGATTGTTTAACCGGCAATTATTTGCGTTTGAAAGTCAAAAACCAAGCGGGCGCGCTGGCAAAAATCACGCAAATTTTGGCGCAAAAAGAAATTTCCATTGATGCCTTGTTGCAAAAAGAACCCAACGAAAATGAAGGCGATGTGGATTTGATTATTCTCACCCACGAATGCTTGGAAAAATCCATGGTGCAAGCCATTGAAGAATTGGAAAATTTGCCTACAACGCAAGGCAAAGTCAAGCGCATTCGGCGTGAAGAATTGATGTAATTGAAAAAAAATCCACGGTCAACCTTTTATTTTTTTGAAAAAAAATTCAAGTTGACCGTGGATTTTTTAAAAATTCAAAAAATTAAAGAAAGATGAAAACAATGAGTGAAAAAAAAATCCGCAACATTGCCATTATTGCGCACGTTGATCACGGCAAAACAACATTGGTTGACCAACTTTTAAAACAATCGGGCACTTTTGCCGCGCACCAACAAGTGGATGAACGCGTGATGGATTCCAACGCCATTGAGCGCGAGCGCGGCATTACCATTTTGGCAAAAAATGCTGCGGTGAATTTTGAAGGCGTGCATATCAACATTGTGGATACGCCCGGGCATGCGGATTTTGGCGGGGAAGTGGAGCGCGTTTTGGGCATGGTGGATGGCGTGCTTTTGCTCGTAGATGCCGTGGAAGGCCCGATGCCGCAAACGCGTTTTGTAACCAAAAAAGCCTTGGCGTTGGGCTTAAAACCGATTGTGGTGGTCAATAAAGTTGACCGCGATGGTGCCAATCCCGATAACGCCATCAATTTAACCTTTGATTTGTTTGATAAATTGGGCGCCAATGACGAACAACTGGATTTTCCAATTGTTTATGCTTCGGCGTTAAATGGTTGGGCTGTGTTGGATTTGAATCATCCGCGTGAAAATATGCGCGCTTTGTTTGAAACCATTTTGGAAAAAGTGCCCGCGCCAAAAACGGATGTTAACGCGCCTTTGCAGTTGCAAATTGCCGCTTTGGATTATTCTTCTTATGTGGGCAGAATTGGCATTGGCAGAATCAAACAAGGCACCATTCAAACGAATCAAAACGTTTTGGTGATGTATGGCACGGATGAAGAAATGCAAATGCACCAACGCACGCCACTTAAAGCCAAAGTGGGGCAAGTTTTTGGTTATCAAGGTTTGAATCGCATGGAATTGGAAAGCGGGCAAGCGGGCGACATTGTGCAAATCACCGGCATTGAAGACTTGGTTTTGGGTGCCACTTTAACCGATATAGAAAACCCGCAAGCGCTGCCGCTTTTAAAAATTGATGAACCAACACTTTCTATGCAATTTATGGTGAATACATCACCCTTGGCAGGCACCGAAGGCAAGTTTGTAACATCTCGCCAAATCCGCGAGCGTTTGAATAAAGAGCTTTTAACCAATATGGCGCTTAAAGTAGAAGACACAGAAAATGCCGATGTGTTTAATGTTTCGGGTCGGGGCGAATTGCATTTGTCCATTTTGATTGAAAATATGCGCCGCGAAGGTTTTGAATTGGCGGTGGGCAGACCCCGCGTGGTGAAAAAAATCATCAATGGCGTGGAATGC